>DATKVT010000074.1 GCA_035529935.1 Williamwhitmania sp.
ATAACGGTTAGAACGGCCATAGCTACAGCAGCAACCTTGCCCTTAAAATAGGCAGTAGCTGCAATCACAAGGCACGATACCGCCAGAATGTAACCAAGCAGCGACAGATCCATGTGAAGGCCGTGGAAGAAGATGCCTACCAGCAGCGAAAATGAGGCATGCGAAAACTGCCCGCTGTTATACACCACAAATAGTAATCGGGCAAGCATCATTAGTACTAACCACAGAATGGAATACCTAACCAAGAATGCACCTCGGCTATAAAATGCACCAGAAAACTTTTTCATCACGCTGTATATTGTATCATTACTATGCTCAAACACTCTATAAACCAAAACCAAACTACGAATTAACAAAAAAAGGCAGAATTAACGTAGCAATTAAGAAAGATTAACCCAAACCACAACGAATACCCAAATGGTGAATTAAAAAGAAAAGGAAAAAAGATGGGGAAACCCTTTCTGTGGAAACAATTTTTTCTACATTTGCAGCCTCAAAAAGGAGAGTTGGCCGAGTGGTCGAAGGCGCACGCCTGGAAAGTGTGTAATCCTCAAAAGGGGTTCTAGGGTTCGAATCCCTAACTCTCCGCTGTTAAGAAATACAAACAAAAACCTGTAAGTCAACGCTTACAGGTTTTTTATTTTGGTGAAAGAAGGCCAGCAAAATGAAAAAAACCTTTACTTCATACCTAGAAAGAGTTAACAAAATAGGCACTAATTGCTTTAAATTGTTTAGTGAATTTATACCAGAGTAAAATTTATAAGAAAGATATTATCATGAAGTATAAAGAATTAGCAAAAACAGGAGAGGAATTATCGGTTGTGGGTTTAGGCTGCATGGGCATGAGCCATGCCTACGGGCAACCAAACGATACAGAGAGTATTGCAACCCTTGAATACGCTCTAGACCTTGGCATAAATTTTTGGGATACAGCCGACGTTTATGGCAGCGGTGCCAACGAAGAGCTGATATCCAAGGTTCTTGTGCCAAACCGCGACAGGATATTTCTGGCCACAAAGTTTGGTTTTCGGGTAAAAGGCGGTGCCTTTACCGGTGGAGAGATGTACGTGGATGCCTCGCCAAAGTGGATGAAAGAGGCTGTTGAGAACAGCCTTCGGCGTTTAAAAATTGAAACCATTGACCTCTACTATGCACACCGTGTGGACCCGAATATTCCAATTGAAGATACGGTAGGCGCCATGGCTGAGTTGGTAAAGCAGGGAAAGGTGCGTTACCTCGGCTTAAGTGAATGTGGCGCAGAGGATTTGAAAAAGGCTCACGCGGTGCATCCGATATCCGCTTTGCAGAGCGAATACTCCCTGCTTACCCGTGATGTGGAAAAGGAGATTTTACCGCTAACCAAAGAGCTGGGCGTTACCTTCGTTCCCTTTGCACCATTAAGTCGCGGACTAATTACCAACAAGCTGGATGTAACCTCCCTTGCCTCAACCGACTTCCGTGCAAACTTACCACGCTATAGTGGAGAGTACCTGGATAATAACCAGAAGTTGGCAGTAGCATTTGCTGAATTTGCCGAAAGCAAATATTGTTCGCCCGCCCAGCTAGCCATTGCATGGGTAATAGCCCAAAGCAACAACATTATTCCAATTCCTGGCACAAAGCGTAGAAAATATCTGGAAGAAAATGCCGGTGCAACCGAAGTGGAACTCACAGCAAACGATATGGAAGCAATTGAAACAATTGTGAAGAAATATCCAAACGTTGGCCCACGCTACAGTGCCCGTGAAAACAAGTATGTAAAAAAGTAAGTTGAGAATTTAAATGATCACGACAATGCAAAAGATAGTTTTGAACAATAGCGTAGAGATGCCCATTTTAGGTTTTGGAGTTTACCAGGTACCCGATGCTGAAGAGTGTGAAAGAAGCGTTTTTGAGGCAATTAATACCGGCTATCGGCTCATTGATACGGCAGCGGCCTACCTGAATGAAGAGGCTGTTGGGAACGCAATCAAAAAAAGTGGGGTGGCACGGGAAGAGCTCTTTATCACCACCAAGCTCTGGATTCAGGATACCGGTTACGAAACCACGAAACAGGCTTTTGATAAGGCGATGAAACGGTTACAGCTGGATTATTTAGACCTATATCTTATTCATCAACCCATGGGAGACATTTACGGTTCGTGGCGGGCCATGGAGGAGCTGTATAGTGAAGGCAGAATTAGAGCCATAGGGGTTAGCAACTTCCAACCAGACCGCTTAATTGACCTGATTATCCATAACAAGGTGGTTCCTGCGGTTAATCAGATTGAGACGCACCCATTCCATCAGCAAATTGAAACCCAGAAATTTCTGAATGAGAACAACGTTCAGATTGAATCGTGGGGACCATTTGCCGAAGGGAGAAATGACATTTTTAAGAATGAGCTGCTGCTCTCCTTCGCTGGGAAATATAAGAAAACGGTTGCCCAAGTAATTCTGCGCTGGCTGACACAGAGAGGCGTAGTGGCTATTCCAAAATCGGTTCACAGGGAGAGAATTGTGGAAAATTTTAACATTTTCGACTTTGAGCTAAGCCCCGAAGATATGAACGCCATTGTATCGCTCGACACCAAGAAAAGTCAATTTTTCGACCATCGCGATCCAGAGATGGTGAAGTGGTTGGGCAGTAGAAAACTTGATATCTAAGCGGTTAGAATATCGCCTACTCCTCACTAAAAAAGCAAACCCAGGCAATGGCTTGTCGGGGTCTAATTTTACATGTGGTCTCAAATTCGCTACAGAGCCTATCTCCTACTTCACCTCCTCAAGCGTAATACCTGCTGAGGTAAACTTATCCATGAGCAAATCGGGTGAAACAGGGCGACCATTCCGAATGAGCGCAGCAAAAATGCGCGCTTCAATGGCCACCTTCATATCCGACTTACGCAAAATCTCCTGATCAAAAATCAAGCGAAGGTTACCCTTCCGCCCCATCTTCAACCTCACCAGAAAATCGTCACCAGGCTTAAGCGACGACTTATACTCCAGCTCGGCGCGTATCACCACGGCATCGATGCCATCGTTGTGCATTGTGGCAAAATCGAGGTCAACAGTGTTGAGAAACTTATGCCTACAGTGCTCCAGATAGTTCTGATACACCGAATTGTTTACAATGCCCTGAATGTCGCACTCGTAGTCGCGAACCTGCATTTCCATCTCAAAATCAAACGCTTTCAACATCACAATCTTTTTTTTCACATAAGACTAAAACACAAAGAACCGAGTGGCCCAAGGTTTGCAAGGCTAACGCTTCGCCAACGCCGTTCTTGCCTCCTCCGTAGAGCTCACAAAGTTGATTCGCCCAACCCTGTTGCTTTCGTAAATAAAATCGCGCAGGCTCTTGCTCGTGTACTTAGAGAAATCGCCCACAACGGCAAGCCGCATACCGTATGTAGAAAACTTTTGGAGTATCTCACCAGCAATACCCATCTTTAAATCGAAAAACTCGGGGATGATATTCCTTTCTTGAATAACAATGCTTCCAGCTCCCTGGTAGCTACAGTTCCCCATAATATCCAGCACATCGTCAGTATTGCGTATTTCAATGCCATCGGACACCACCTCGGCTACGCTATTTCCCTCAATGTTTATAACATCTATCTTCATGGTAACTGCTATTACTCTGTGCAAAATATACTGCACTTAGCTCTTCACATCTAGGTATACCGTTAAATCTTCGATTAGCTGCTTTTGCTCAGCATCAAAGTCGGTAAGATTAGTCATCAAGTTCGTAATCTGCAGTATTACATAATCCAAATTATTCCTATTGCCAATTTTATTCTTAATCAGCACGAATAGCTCATCGCTCATACGATTCTCCAACTCTTTGAGTGAGTTTTGCGATTCGTAATTTTCCACAATTCTTGACACCAATTTATAATCAATATCCTTCAGTATACCGGTATTTTTAGCAGTTTCGTAGCCAATGCCCTTCACATCCAACCCGCTATAGCTTATGGTGACAAACATTTCACCATGCACGTTTGTCTTCTTCTGTATTCTGGTGAAGTTCAAACGCAGCGTATCCAAGCTTCGCATTGTGACTTCAACATTTTTATTATTCTCCTTCAGCTCATTCAGAATGGTAAGAAAAACCTGCTTTTGGATGGTATGCTCCTTATAATTCATGCCAACATTACTTATCCAAAAAGCAATTAGGATTCCCAAAATTACGATGCTTATCTCCTTTAGATACTCTTTAAAGTTCATGCCGTTAAATTTTTAAAATGAATGTATCAATCTCTGCTGCTACTATTCTTGCTTAAACCCTTTAATAGAGCCACGATTAATACCTATAAAAGTAGCAAGAATATTACACCCCACCTAGACAAAGCCAGCCAATTTCAAGCTTCTCAAGAAGTCGTGCAGGGCAGGGAGCACCTAGCGAGGTAAGAAGCTGTAGATTAAAACAAGGAGAACAATGAGCGTAAAGGCAACATACATGTAGTCCTTCTCATAGATAAAGGCAAATACAGAAAAGAGAACCCTAATAACGGGCGTGGCAATGAGCAGCAATACCCCTAGCTCCATTATGGAGACGGACCGCAGCGCGATTACACCGTTGAGCAAATCCCGGAAATCGGAAAAGTTGAAGGGGTCGGCCTTAAAAATATGGTAGCTGGGAATCTCCGTTCCGTGCCTTGCCAAAAAGAAGATGGCACCGATAATAACCACGGCACCGGCGGCAATCACGCCAACACGGAGCAGGTTTCCCAGCGCAACTTCGATGCTCCCATCCAGGCCCTTGGTTTTACCTTGTGGCTTACTCATTTCAGTCCGTTTTTAAGCATTTCGAAGGCCAGCACTAGAATAATTGCCGTAAATACAGCTTTTAAAGTCTTGGAGGAGGCGGTGGTTAGCACCTTGGCACCCAGAAAGGCACCGGTTAACACTCCCAGCATTACCGGCATTACAAGGGCAGCATGGATAAACCCATTTTTGAGGTATATGCCTGCACTAGCCGCGGCGGTTACCCCAATCATAAAGTTACTGGTGGTGGTGGATACCTTGAACGGTATTTTCATAATCCTATCCATGGCTATCACCTTTATGGCACCGCCACCTATGCCCAGCAATCCCGACATTATTCCGGCAACGGTGGAAAGGCCAAACCCAAAAGGAACATTCCGCACTGAGTAACGCTCCATTCCGTTACCCGTGGGATACTCGCCATTTAGCTTTAGTAATTTGGCATACCTGTCCTCTTCGGTATAGGTAACATTTCCCTTCCTTCTAAGAATGGACGAAAATGCAGAGTACACAAGAATTCCGGCAAAAATGATTGAAATAGAGTTGGCGGAGAGTATACCTGCCAACAGGGCGCCAACAACCGCGCCGATGGTAGTTGCCATCTCCAAAAACATGCCAATTCGGATGTTCGAGTAGCCCTCTTTAACGTAGGCGGAGGCCGAGCCCGAGGAGGTGGCAATAACCGAGATGAGCGATGCACCCGCCGCAAAGTGAATATCTACTCCAAACAGCACCGTAAGCATGGGAACCACCACCACTCCCCCGCCCAAACCGGTTAGCGATCCCAGCAGCCCGGCAAAAAAGGAGCCGATGTAGATCAGGAGCGAAAAGAGTAGATTATCGAGGTGTGGCATAGGCAGAGCGCATTACCAAAAAAACTCAGGCAAATTTAGGAATAGTGGCCGAAATAAACCAGCGTTTGCCCTTGCTTTAAGAAACTAATTTTCGGCAGTGGTTGTTTGAAGGGAGTCCTTATCTGTTATTGGCAACTGCTTGTAGCTCGTTTCTTATGGTTTATAGGCGAAAACGATTTAAAGGTGAACCACTACGACATTGAAACCAATGGCTGCTACGATGGTTTCGATAAAAATGGTGTTAACCGCAATCTAGGAGCCGAAAGCACGCTGGCCTATTTGATCTCTTATCTGTCAGTTTTGCAGGGCCACGAAGAACTTAATAAGGCAAATTAAGCCTTCTCTGAGTTTTTTAATTCATTCAGCAGCGCCCTTAAGTTGACCGTGGCGTAGGTGGATGCATAATCGGACATGGCATAGGGTAAGATCAGGCTCTCGTTATGGATCATCGATCCGCAGGAATATACAACGTTAGGCACATAGCCCTCTCGCTCCTCTGCGTTGGCAACCAATAACGGATGGCTTAACCGTCCTATTTCAACTTCAGGATTTTGAAGATCGAATAGCGATGCCCCTATAGCATATTCGCGCATGGGGCCAACGCCATGGGTGATTACCAGCCATCCCTCCTCCGTTTCGATGGGAGAACCACAGTTCCCAATTTGTACCAATTCCCAGGGAAATTTTGGCTGCTGTATGAGCTTTGCTTCACGCCAAATATTTATATTATCCGAAAAGGCAATGTAATTATTGAATCCATCGAGCCGGCAAAGCATGGCATACTTGCCGCCAATTTTTCTGGGAAACATGGCCATTCCCTTATTCTGAGCAATCTCACCATAAACAGGTAAGCTTTTGAAATGGTAAAAATCGCTGGTGTCTAGTAGCTTTGGCAATATGGTGCTGCCATTGTATGCTGTGTAGGTGGCATAGTATTTCGTTTCACCATTATCATTGGTAAACTTGACGAAACGGGCATCTTCAATACCATTCTTTTCATTTATCGCAACCGGAAAAATCACCCTTTCCGAGATGTTGGTGTCCAATGAAAATTGTATTTCGTAATGCGAGGAGGCCAGCCACATAATTTGGTTAATCAATATCTCCTTATCAGCAGCCAAATGAAGGCCACTTCGTACCTCTTCAACACATTTTCGGAGGTCTTCATAGGTAAAAGTATCGCTTAGCTTATCGAGTATCAATCCGGGAGGCATAATGGAATGAAAGTCCATCTCTTCCAACTTTACGGTAAACGATTTTTTATTGTATAAATGCCGCTGAATATTTTGAGCCTCCTCCAGCATTTTTCCAACCGGTTCAATGGTAAGATTGCTACTTATGTCTAAAATTCCGGTTCGGAATACGATTGACGAAATATGTCCCTCTCCGGTAGCCCTTAAGCTTATTATTACCCTTTTTTCACCCGGTATAATCCCCGACTGATCGGGATGTTCAACTATGGACGGATTAAAAAGGGCTGCGGAATCAACTGCATACTCCATGGTAAAGTAAGCACCAATGAGCAATTTCCGGTTATAATCGAGCGGGTCTGAATTGGTCTTTATCTGTGCAAACAAATGGGCAATATTGTTAAAATGCCTTTCAAAGATTGCTGTGACATTACGATGTCGCAATGAATAATCTCTCATTACCTGACTTAAGCTCAAATGTGCTTCATTCTCCGTTAGGCCCACTACCGATTGAATAATACCCATTGCTCTTTCGTCGGTTGTATATAAAAAACGCGCGATTACTCTGGATGAATCTGGAATAAACCTTATATTTTTCCTATTTACGGCAGCTTGCATAGTCCCTACTAATTTTCTCCAAAGTTAGTAGCATATAATGAATAAGCCCTTTTTATTCCACTTATCTCGCAGAGCCTTGGCAAGGAGATAGAACGCTAAAAATCTGTGGATACAACGAATTCCGGCCAAAATGATTGAAATCGCTTGCACGGAGCTGCCCAAATAGCTGGTCAAGCCCTCCTTCCCTGTGCATTAGTAATGTGTTTTGACCGGAGACTATTTTAATGAATCCCTGTCCCAATTTGCGGGATTGTTTATAATGTAATCCGATATTTTCATATACGATTGTTCATCGCGGATAATGTGTTCGTGGTAATTACGTTGCCAAATTTTTTCGTTGAAACCCAATAAACCCAATTGTTTTGTAACCGATGATTTATATCCACGAACAATTGCACCAATTGTTTGCGATGGCGAACGTAGGGGCGTATCGCATACGCCCTGTTTGTTGGGCGAATCCAATTCGCCCCTACCCAATAACCGGACAATGCCATGGATATGGTTTGGCATTATTACAAATTCACCCAATTCAACGTTGTTTCGTATTTCGGTTGTTTTCATCCATTCGTTGCAGGCAATGTGCCCGTATTCGTTCAATACCATCACCCCATTTTCGATATTTCCAAACAAACACGCCCTATTTTGGCAACACAGGGTAATAAAATACAATCCTGCCCGCGCATAATCGTATCCCTTTAGGCGGATGCTGCGGCGATGGTGTTTCTCAGGGTTATAGGCCATTCTACACTATTTTCTAGTATTTCAATTTCATCTACGGTTTAGCTTTCATTTTATCCAATATTGCTCCACCAAAATACACCACAAGCAAATAGGGCGAAAGCATAACAAAAGCAAATATTGCCCTTACAGGCCAGCCAACCCCCATCGAGCTTTGGTAAAGCATTTTCACCTTGGCCAAATTTTCATTGGCAACATTTCTTAGACGCAACGCCTCTGTCCAACCCTCAAAGTCATAGCCGTAATGAGAAAGTAGAATGGCATTGGATTCATCACCCCACCAGGAAAAAATAATAGCGAGTAGTGCCAAAAACAGTAATCCCCAAAGAATATACTTCGTAAAAACCCCTTCCCTATTTCTACGCTTGATGCGAATTAGCAATAAAATTGGGGATAGCACAATCAAACCGAACAGGGTAAGATTAATGGCAATGACTAAAGCTTCCATAATAACTATAAAACACCTATCTTATCATTGACAACGGTTACGTATATGAAACGTTTGACATTTCGAAGCACTTCCCTGTCAAGTTACAACTACTTTTGATACGAGCTGTGCCGCTCGATAACGCACTGACTGCCAAATGTTTTATATACGATGTTGTACCCCGTTTTTATTTCCTTCTTTTTTCTATATGCTTGATTAATAATGATTTTACATAGTCAGGTAATGCAATTTCCCCCTTGTCTGCTTCTTTCTTTAATGCTTCAAAAAAATTCACTTCTACTCCTTGCCATGTCAATTCGAGTCGGCGAATCTTTTCTAAAGTAATGTGGTCATAATTCTCAGGTCTGCCCCAATAACACTTTAAACAGATTTCAATATCTTTTGAATCATTCCAATTTTCACAGTGTTCACAAGACCATGACTTTGCTCTATTGCAAGAAGCGCAAAGAAGCATATAATCATTGATGTTTTGCTGAAAATTTTCATCATCCCCACTTATTTCATATGGCACTCTATGGTCAACTTGCAAATACCTTTCTTCAAACTTTCCATTACAGATATAGCAATGCCCATTATTTGCATCATATAATGATTTTTTGAAATCTTTCGAAAATATTTGCCGTCCGTCAACACGATTATTTCGTATTTTCGAAAGGTCTCCAAATCTGTATGCAGCTATTGATTTGCCATCAGCGGATTTTGTTTTAAATGTTTCAAGTGGGATTCCTGCTTCCCTAACATCTCTTGCCGCACGGGGTGGATGATTATATCCGTAAGTTTTTTCTAAATCTTCAGTTGTTATAAAACCGTGTTTTAGAATATGGTCAATAACAATCTTGGCTCTTTTATTGGTTATTGATTCTGCAAGTTTTAAAAATTCTTTCGGGTACTTTTTCATACGAAGTCAAACAATGAAGGCTGTTTAATTGAAACTGATTCTATCCGTTTATTTATATGCGAAATTGAGGCTAAGTTATCGGATATATAAACAGCTTCATATGTCCGTTCGTTCCTACTATGCAATGTTGCAATTGAAGAACGACCTGCATCTATTTCAATTTTATGTAAATTCAATTCCTTAGGAAGTTCCTCTCCGTATGTTTTATTGTCAGTACGACCATCATAACTTAAAATGAACGGAATATTTCGCTTGTTTAATTTGTAAAGTGAAATCACAAAATTTTCATGATTGAGGTCTTCCATATATCTAAACCCGCCATTTTTTGCTGTCCCTTGGTACGGTGGGTCCATATAAACTAAATCATTCTCAGTTGCCATATCCAAAATTTTCTCATAATCAACAGAATGGAAAGTAACTTTGTCCTTTAATAGATTTGAAACATTTAAAATATCAAATCTCATATTTTCAGGTAAACGCCCTTTTCTTCTTTTGTCAGGACTTTGATTAAAATTGCCTTCTGCATTATATCGAACTGCTGCTTTAACGCATTTAGCCAATAAAAATAATAGATATTTTGGCTCTTTTGTTTGATTAAAACTGTCTCTTATTTGATAATAAAAATCTTCTTCATTACCAAGTTGGTTATTCCAAATATGATGATAATCCCGAATTATTGTCTGAGGCTCATTTACAATTTTTTCCCAAAGATTTATTAAGGGTTCATTGATGTCGTTTACAATAAACTTGTTAGCTTTGAAATAATATGCTGATGCAATAGTAATTGCAGCCGAACCAGCAAAAGGTTCAATTAATCTATCAATCTTTTGAGGAAAAAATCTTAAGATGTCCGCAGCAAGGTTTCTTTTGCTACCTTGATATGGTATTGGATGTGGTATCTTCATATAATTCTATTTTTTACAAAATTAATCATTTTCGTTCAACATGTCTAATTTATGGTAGGTCGTCTTTTAAAATGGGGTACAACGAGTGTATAAACACAGCTATCGTTGTTATTTCCGCCTTAGGCAAACCTTTTTTTCTTGAAACTCTCGTCGCACCATGGGCGGCAAAGAGCCACTTCCAAGATTGATTTATCCCATAATTTGCCATTCGTTGGTATCTCAAACTTACAAAAAATATGCATTAGCCCAAGCTATCCTACTGATTTTTAACCAGGACAATCCTTGAGCCAAGGTTGGCCTAAATGCAATGGTGTTTATTCCGTTTAATAGCAAAATAAAATCTATTCAGGAATCGATGTATGCGTAAGCCGTTTATTGTAGATTGTGTTAAAAGTGTCAGACCGCTGCCATTCTTGCTTTATCACTCGATAAAACTCAGGCAGAGAAGGGAGGCAACCGGGCAAACATCGAAGGTCATCTGGCAGAGAAGGGAGCGCACCGGACAAACATCGAAGGAGATATGACAGAGAAGGGAGCCTTCTGGCAGACATTGAGGGATATCTGGCAAAGAAGGGAGGCAACCGGACAAACATCGAAGGGCATTTGGCAAAGAAGGGAATCCACCAGATAGTCATCGAAGGAGCTCCGGCAAAGAAGGAAGCCTTCGGGCAGACATCGAAGGTCATCTGGCAGAGAAGGGAGGCCACCGGACAAACATCGAAGAATATCTGGCAAAGAAAGGAGCCTTCCGGCAGACATCGAAGGCGATCTGGCAGAGAAGGGAGCCCACCGGACAGCCATCGAAGGAGGTTTTGCAAAAGCAAGCTTATCCTACCCTTGAAAGTAATGACCCAAGATATTCTAAAATTTACGAATGACGAAGAGAGGACTCTAGCCGATGCCGCTATTCAGCAGCTCGGCTATTTCTTGTTTGAGATTTTTAAGGTCCTTGATTACGATTGTCCAGATAATATCTTCAGATACCGAATCGTACCCGTGGCTTATTCTATTCCTTGTATCCACAATTTTTCTAGCATTTGCTATTTTGATATCTGGATGGACCTTTAGAATTCTATTTACCGCTTCACCAATTATTTCAATATTTCGCTCAATTGCTTTTTTTCCTTTTAAGTCTTTTTTGAACTCAAAAAAATTAAGTTTCGCGGGCAAAAAAGTTTCAATCTCATCGATAGATTGGCTAATATCTTCAAGCCAAGTTCGAACTTCCACTTCCATATATTTGGACTTTAGTTCGTTCAATTTCACCTTTCAAAAATTTGTTGCGGATGGCCTTTTGCTCGAGCAGGTCAATATGCCGCTTAAATATTTCCTCGAGCTGAAACTTAAGATTAAAGTATTTGTCCGTGTATGAAATAGGGTCATTATCATCAATATCAACCACCAAGTCTATATCGCTATCGGGATTAAACCTATCCGTAGTCACCGAACCAAAGGCAAATAACGTCCTAACTTTGTTGGCCTCACAAAGTTGAATTATCTGCTTAATATTTTGGTCTATCACTGTCATACAGGTTCAAAGTTAGCGATTTTTTGTTGATAAATGGTATGCCACACATCAAAGGAGATTTTGCAAAAGCCAACCACTCCTCCCATGGCAAAGAAGCTGTAGATGTTGTATATTTAGCAAAAGTTTAAGGCAAGGGTTGGTCACGCAAGGTATAGGGCACCTCTCCAACTAAGTAGGCGCTTTATGGCTCAAAGGTGGCGGCCAGTTACCATTTAAAAATCAGTATAGCCATGAAATACATTGGAGCACACGTTAGCGCTTCGGGTGGTGTGGAGAATGCACCACGCAATGCCGCAGCCATTGGGGCAAAAGCCTTCGCCCTATTCACAAAAAATCAACGTCAGTGGAAATCGGCACCGCTAACGCAGACCAGCATCGAGGGTTTTAAAAAGGCGTGCAAAGAGCTTGGATTTAAGCCCGAGCACATCCTGCCGCACGACAGCTACCTCATTAACCTTGGCCATCCCGAAAAGGAGGCGCTGGAAAAATCGAGGGAGGCCTTCCTCGACGAGATGCAGCGGTGCGAGCAGCTGGGTCTCGACCGGCTAAACTTTCACCCCGGCAGCCACCTCAACCAAATAAGCCTGGAGGCGTGCCTCGATTTGGTGGCCGAATCCATCAACATTGCCCTCGCAAAAACCAAGGACGTAATTGCCGTAATTGAAAACACCGCCGGGCAAGGCACCAACGTAGGGCACACCTTTGAGCAGCTGCGCCACATTATCGACAAGGTGGAGGACAAAACCCGCGTTGGCGTGTGCATAGACACCTGCCACGCCTTCACCGCCGGATACAACCTCAAGGAGCAAGGGGAGTTCAACGAGGTTTTTCAGCGGTTCGACGAAACCATTGGGTTCAAGTACCTAAAGGGAATGCACATCAACGACTCCAAAAAGGAGTTCGCCTCCCGGGTCGACCGGCACGATAGCATCGGCAAGGGGTTTTTGGGCATCGATACCTTTAAGTATATTATGAAGGATTCGCGGTTCGACAACATTCCGCTCATTCTGGAAACACCCGACGAAACCATTTGGCAGGAGGAAATTGCCATGCTCTACGCCATGCAAGCAAAGTAAAACCTAATCTATGAAGCCATGAAAAGCGTTCTTTTATTCGTACTAGCCATAGCAATGTCAACAATGCTATCAGCACAGGAAAAGTGGGCCATTGCCATTCACGGTGGTGCAGGAAACATCACCCCCGAGAAGCTGGGCGCCGACTCGCTAGTCTACAAGGCTGCGCTGGATTCGGCCCTGTCGATTGGTGCTGATATCCTGTCGAAGGGAGGAACCAGCCTCGATGCGGTGGAGCAGGTGGTAATTTATCTTGAGAACAATCCGCACTTTAACGCAGGCAAGGGTGCCGTTTTTACCTCAGCGGGTAAGAATGAGCTCGACGCCTGCATCATGGACGGAAAAACGCTGGAATCGGGTGCCGTGGCCGGTGTAGGCGATATTAAGAATCCTATTGTGGCCGCCAGAGCGGTGATGGAAAAGTCGGGTGCCGTGCTGCTTGCCGGTGCAGGAGCCTCCAACTTTGCGCGTGCCAACGGCATTGAGATGGTGGACTCCTCCTACTTCTTCACCGAAAGAAGCTGGCAAAGCTACCTGAAGGCCAAGCAGGTGCCTCCAACGGAAAAGCACGGAACGGTAGGCTGCGTAGCCCTCGACATGAACGGAAACTTAGCGGCGGCAACCTCCACTGGTGGCATGACCAACAAGCTCCCCGGAAGAATTGGCGACTCTCCCATAGTTGGCGCCGGAACCTACGCAAACAACAACGCCTGCGCCATTTCGTGCACGGGTCATGGGGAGTTCTTTATTCGCTACACCGTTGCCCGAAGTATTGCCGCGCTGGTGGAGTATCGCGATGTAGATTTGAAGGATGCCGTTTCGCAAATGATTTGGAAAACGCTAAAACCCATTGGTGCCGAAGGTGGCGTAATTGCCCTCGATAGACAAGGAAATATCGTTACTGACTTCAACACCCCGGGCATGTTTCGTGGATTTGCCTCCTCCTCAGGAAAAAAGATGGTTGGCCTCTTTGCTAGGTAACTATTGGCATGGACAATATGTTGCCATAATCCTGATTAAAAGCAAACTATAATTAGTTTTAAAAAAGCCCTCACGGAATTTGGTGGGGGCTTTTTTTTCCATAACTTTGCGTAAACATTGAGTAATGGTTCTGTTGCTGCTTAGCATACTATCATCAACCACAATTCTGGTGATTTTCAAGCTTTCGGAGAAGCTTCAAGTAAAAAGTCTCCCCATTATTGCCCTCAACTACGCCGTAGCAACATTGCTCGGTTTTTTTTTGGCCGATAAGTCGCAAATTTCACTTCAATCTGCTGGATACGAATGGATTGCCTTTGCACTAGGATTAGGCGTCCTCTTTATTGGCCTCTTTTTTATAGTGGCCCAAAGCACACAGCTGGCGGGCATTGCTCCCACCACCATTGCGACGAAGATGTCGGTCATTTTTCCCATACTGCTATCGCTCGCCATTGAACCCAATGATAAGCTAACCCCGATAAAGTTATCGGGGTTTATTTTGGCCATAACCGCCCTGCTCCTGAGCAGCTACCCGTCCAAAAAGGAAAAGAGCAACCGAAAGCTGTGGTTTCCAATCATCCTCTTCTTTGGCATGGGATTGATTGACTCGCTCATGAAGTTCTCCCAAGCAAAGTTTGTGAGCGATGAGCTCAAGCCCATCTTTCTAACCCTTCTCTTTGGAACAGCCTGCATCATTGGTTTTGTCCTAGTGCTTCGCAGTAGAGAGAACCGTCGTGGGTTCCTAGAGATAAAAACGCTAGGCTTAGGATTGGCCCTAGGTGCTGCAAACTTTGGTTCAGCCTACTTTTTCATAGGTATGCTCAACTACTCCACAAAGTATGGCTTTCTCGATAGTTCCACGCTCATCGGCGTAAACAACATTGGCATTGTACTGTGTAGCTCAGCCATTGGACGCTTCATATTCAAGGAGAAGTATTCCATGCTCAACATTGGAGGAATAGTCCTTGCGGTTTTTGCCCTCTACCTCCTAACCTACCTCGTGCCATGAGCGACGACACCTATAAAACCATAGCTGCTGCCACCGAACCGGAAGGTAACTTTCGCGATAGAGGGAGTAAATTCATTGGTCTGCTCTACCCCATTCAAAACGAAGATGAGGCAAAAGCCATTTTACATACAGTTAAAAAGCAATACTACGACGCCACGCATCACTGCTACGCATACCGTTTTGGACCAACAGGTGAAAATTACCGGGCCAACGACGATGGTGAGCCATCCGGTTCGGCGGGCAAGCCCATTCTCAACCAGCTGCTCTCTGCGGAAATCACCAATGTGCTAGCCGTGGTGGTCCGCTACTATGGCGGAACAAAGTTGGGTGTTCCGGGGTTAATTAATGCCTACAAGGAGGCAACGCGGCAAGCCATAAGTGAAGCAGAAATTGTTGAGAGAACGGTAAATGATAGGTTTGAGGTGAAGTTTGAATACGTTGCCATGAACGACGTGATGAAGGCGGTAAAGGAGCTGTCGCCCACCATTGTAAGCCAAGATATGGGCCTTAGCTGCCAAATGGTGCTGGAGATAAGGCAGAGCTTATCGGCTCAATTAGAAGAGAGACTCTCTGGAAAGGAGATGATAACCATTGAATTAGTAGAATAGAGTAATTACCCTAATACGTTCAAAAATGAAAAGTAAAAGCCTGGTTTCGATCACCGATTTCACCAAGGAGGAGTACATAAAAATCCTCGACTTGGCCGAAGAATTTGAAAAGAACCCCAACCAAAAGCTGCTCGAAGGCTTTGTGGTGGCAACCCTATTTTTTGAGCCCTCAACCCGAACACGCTTAAGCTTCGAAAGTGCCATTAATCGGCTTGGTGGTAGGGTAATCGGATTTACGGAAGCAGGCACCTCCAGCGTATCGAAGGGAGAAACGCTTAAGGACACCATTATGACGGTGGCCAACTACTCGGACCTAGTCGTGATGCGTAACCCCATAGAAGGTAGCGCTCGATTTGCCAGCGAAGTTTCTAGAGTTCCCATCATCAATGCAGGCGATGGAGCCAACCAGCACCCCACCCAAACGCTGCTCGACCTTTACTCCATCAGGAAAACGCAAGGCACGCTAAACAACCTCAATATAGTAATGGTTGGCGACCTGAAGTATGGCCGCACCGTTCACTCACTGCTCATGGCCCTCACCCACTTCAACCCCACCTTTACCTTTATATCCCCCGCCGAGCTCAGAATGCCGATGGAATACAAGCTCTACCTCGATAAGCTGGGTATTAAGTACAACGAGCAAACCGACCTTGCTGAATACATAAAGCATGCAGATATTGTTTACATGACCCGCGTTCAAAAGGAGCGCTTCTCCGACCCCATTGAGTATGAAAAGGTGAAGAATGCCTACATCCTCAAGAATAAAATGCTGGATGGCTCCAAGGACAATATGCGCGTGCTTCATCCACTGCCGAGGGTAAATGAGATTAACGAGGACGTTGACCCAAACCCAAAGGCCTACTATTTTACCCAAGCGCTAAATGGGGTTTACACCCGTATGGCCATTATGTGCTACATTTTGGGGCTTAAGAAATAACTTACAATCAAGTAAAACACACTGCCATGAAAAAGCAAAAACAGCTTAGCGTAAGCGCTATTGAAAACGGAACAGTGATTGACCATATTCCAGCACATAGCCTATTCAACGTAATCAACATTCTTGGGCTCGACAACTACACCAACCAGATAACCTTTGGCACCAACCTCGATAGCAAGCTGCTTGGAAAAAAGGCCATCGTGAAAATTGCAGACAAGTATTTCGAGAATGCCGATATCAACAAGATATCGCTGGTAGCTCCATCGGCTAAACTCAACATTATAAAGGGATACGAGGTGGTTGAAAAGAAGGAGGTAGAACTTCCTCAAATGGTGGAGGGAATCATCAGATGCGTAAACCCCAAGTGCATAACCAACAACGACCGGGTGAAGCAAAAATTCACCATTGAATCGAAGGAGGAGGTGTCGCTGCGCTGCCACTACTGCGAAAAGATCACCGACCAGGGGCACTTTGAATTTGTTTAGACCAGGAAGGAAAAAGGAAGTTAGAAGAAGTCGTAGCGAAGCGAAGATCCCGGAAGAAGAAGTTAAAAGAAGTTAGAAGAATGTTGAGACGCACTACCGTGCGTCTCCTTTTTGTCAGTAAGAGTATTTAATCGATTGTAAGGGCAAAAAACATTTCGCCCTTATTCTATATCTACAAAGCATTATTGCAAGGCAAAACCGCAATGCGGTTTAATATGAATAGCCTTGGGCGATAGCCCATGGAGCAGAAGGTACCCAAATGCGAGCGGTGTAAGGTAATCAGGTGTAAAAATCAAACTGCTTCGTATGCACCGCAATAACCGAAAGGTATTAAAAAGAGAAGTAAAAGAAGTTAGAAGAATTAAAAGAACGTAGAGACGCACGGTTGAGCGTCTCTTTATGCATAAATTAATTGCGTGTTGAGATAGGGCCTATGGCTTCCAATAGTGCCCATTAATACATAAAAAAGGGCCTTCACACTGAAGACCCCATCTATTTTTATCGGATGCCCTAGAGCACGTAATATTCTAAATAGCTATGGTTAACGCAACCGATCCATCGACCGAACTATCGCCTCGTCGCGAGCAATTCGTCTCAGTGCCATAAAGGTAAAGAAGGCAGCAACCAGCGGAAAAACATCGATTATGGAGAAGTTTGCAGGAACGTTCAACGAGCTTTTTACCTGATACATGTAGTAGCCCCACAACCCCTCGAGGCCAATGAGCAGAATAAAATTAAACACCGAAAGCCGTATCTGAATCATCCTTTTTTTGTAGAAAAAGATAGTTACCAGTGCAATTACAATCGTTAAAATGGTCAATATCAACAGTGGCCACGTTTTTGCCATTAACTTGTCGGCATCTGGATTAAGAGACGAAATGCCGGTTAAGCGAAAGAGATATTCATTACCCCCATATAAAAACCTACCCAGCGGTAAATGGAGCCAAAAAGAGAGCAAGGCGGTAACGCAAAGAAGATAAAGCGACTGAATTCGTTGTATCATTATTCCAAAGTTTTCACAAAAGTAATACAACCAATAAAATATGGCACTAAAAGTAACCAGCTAAATTCTCTTAACCTTAAAATTATTCATCAATTATGGTGTTACTATTCAAAGTGTAGAATTGAATCCATATATTAGCTGCTTGTTTAAAATTGTAAAATTATGCGAGTAATTGAACCCTCAGAACTCATTATCAACACAGATGGAAGTGTTTTTCACCTGCACATGCTTCCGGAAGACCTTGCAAAAGACGTTATCCTTGTAGGCGACCCAGGTCGAGTAGACCTAGTCGCCAGCTATTTCGAAAAAATTGACTGCAGCAGAAGCAATCGGGAGTTTGTGACCAAGACAGGCTACTACAAGGGAAAACGTATTACCGTTCTCTCCACCGGAATTGGAACCGACAACATCGACATTGTAGTGAACGAACTTGATGCGCTAGCCAACATCGACCTTAAGGAACGCACCGTTAAGCCAACCCATACCAGCCTAAACCTCATCCGCATTGGCACATCGGGTGCTTTGCAGGGCGACATTCCTGTGGGTTCCTTTGTTCTTTCCCAAATGTCCATTGGATTCGATGGTCTGCTCAACTTCTACGCCCGCCGCAATGAGGTTTGTGATCTGGAAATGGAGAAGGCGTTTATAAAATTTATGGATTGGAACGAACAGTGCGCAAAACCGTACTTCGTTGAGGCATCCCCCATTCTTTGTGAAAAAATGAAAGCGTTCACCATTGAAGGGGTTACCATTTCTGCTCCCGGTTTTTATGGCCCACAAGGTCGCGTTCTACGCCTCCCCTTGGCCGATGCCGAGCTGAATGAGAAAATTGAATCGTTCCGCTACAATGGTCGAAAAATAACCAACTTCGAGATGGAGAGCTCTGCCATTGCAGGTCTATCTAAACTCCTAGGACACCAAGCGGTTACCATGTGTGCAATTATTGCTAATAGAGTAACTAAAACTGCTTTCGACGACTACAAACCATCGATAAAAACTTTGGTAGAAAAAGTACTAGAGAGCATTGTTAAGTAAGAATGGAAACGAACCAGCTTAAGGCATTACTAACACTTCTTGATGATCCTGACCGTGAAATCTTTCACCATGTAGCAGAAAGGCTTCTTGGTCAGGGCGAAGAGGTTGTTCCCATGCTGGAAGAGGCATGGGAAACCTCCTTAAACCCGCTGGTTCAGGATAGAATTGAAGAACTTGTTAGCTTAATCCAAGCGGAAACAACCCAAAAAGGATTGACCAGCTGGGTAAATAGCCTAGAGCTAGATCTCCTTGAGGGAGCATACTGGATTAGCCGATTTCAATACCCAGAGCTGGATAGAAGCCATATCTCTGACGCAATTGAAAAAGTAAAAAAAGACGTTTGGCTCGAGTTGAATAAGAATCTTACAGCCCTAGAAAAGGTCAAAGTAATCAACTATATCCTGTTCGACGTCCATGGTTTTGCCAACCACTCCTCCAACATATTTTCTTTACAAAGTTCGTTTGTTCATCAGGTTATTGAGACCAAGAGAGGGAATCCATACTCTTTAGCAATAATATATGCAGGCATTGCTCAGCAGCTTGGTCTACCCATTTATGGGGTTGATTTACCACGAAATTTTGTGCTGGCCTACAAAGACCCACTCTTTTCCGATCGCGAGGATGCCAAAACTACCGATAAGGTTCTATTTTACATCAACCCATACAACAAAGGCGCCATTTTAAGTTTCAAAGAGATAGACCACTACCTTGAACAGCTGAACGTTGATAAAAAACCAGAATTCTATCAACCATGCAGTAACCTGCAGACCTTGGTAAAGCTTGTAAACCACCTGGTAATCTCCTACAAAAAGATTGGATACAATGAGAAGGCGGCGAGCATGGAGAAACTCCTCAATATTTTACGACCAAACAATGAGCTAGAAGGGTAAACGGAGCTGCAGATTCTGCCACTCCTTCTTTTCTAGCTCTTCCTGTAGAATTTCCTTAACCACATTCTTACACCGCCCACAACCGGTAGAAGCCTTGGTGGCATTCTGCAGGTCGGTTATTGTGTCGATAGAATACTTATGAATCGCCTTTATTAGCTGAACCTTGGTAACATCGTAACAGTTGCAAACTTTCACCTTTTCTCCTTTTTGGCAAAATTAAGTAAAAACCTTTAGCGATTGGCATAATAGTTCAGCCCTAGTTTGGATATAAGGGAAAAAAGACTACTTTTGCACGCTGTTATTTAATCATTTAAACGCTAAATAGCTATGTTGAATCAGTACGAAACCGTTTTCATTGCCACTCCAGTGCTCTCCGATGGGCAGCTGAAGGAGTTGGTGACAAAATTCCGCGGTGTAATCACCGAGAACGGTGGGGAGATAGTACACGAGGAGGACTGGGGCCTCCGTAAGCTGGCTTACCCTATCCAAAAAAAATCAACTGGATTCTATTACATGATAGAGTTCAAAGCTCCTGGACAACTCATCGATACACTGGAAGTTCAGTATCGACGTGACGAGCGCATTATCCGTTTTCTAACCTTTAGAATGGATAAGTATGCCGTTGAGTATAGTGAGAAGAAACGTGCGAACAAACAGGAAAAAAAGATGGAGGAATAAGCCATGAGCCAAAACAATTCAGAAATCAGATACCTTACCCCCCCAACGGTAGAAATTAAGAAGAAAAAATACTGCCGTTTTAAGAAGAACAAGATCAAGTATGTTGATTACAAAGATCCTGAGTTTCTTAAAAAATTCTTGAATGAGCAGGGTAAAATTCTTCCTCGTCGCCTAACCGGTACCTCTTTGAAGTATCAAAAAAAAGTTGCCCAAGCCGTAAAAAGAGCTCGTCATTTGGCATTGCTGCCATTCGTAACCGATTTGTTGAAATAAGAAAATTGGAGGATCTACCATGGAAGTAATTCTTAAGCAAGATGTGGCCAACTTAGGCCAAAAAGACGATATTGTAAAGGTAAAAGACGGTTATGCAAATAACTATCTCGTTCCTCAGGGTTTTGCAATTTTCGCTTCAGTTTCGGCCAAAAAGGTACATGCTGAAAATCTACGCCAGCGGGCACATAAGGAAGAAAAGGTTAAGGACGATGCTCTCGAAATTTTAAAGAAATTAGAGGGTTTAAGTCTCACCATCTCTACCAAGACCAGCTCTACCGGTAAGATTTATGGTTCTATCAACACCATTCAAGTTGCAGAGGCTTTAGAGGCCAAAGGGTTCAACATTGAAAGGAAGCAAATTACTCTTGTTGAGGACCAAATCAAGGAAATCGGTAAGTATGTTGCCACCATCAAGCTGCACAAGGATGTTAAGGTTGAAATTCAGCTAGAGATCGTATCGGAGTAATTACACTCAGATTAACATAAGAAAAAGGGCTCCAAAAGAGCCCTTTTCTATTTTCTTACTATCATCAGATTAAGTACATTACTTAGCTGCAATGGTTTCAATTTCGACCATTACCCCGAGCGGCAACTTAACCACACCATAGGCCGCTCTTGCCGGCATATCCGTGGTAAAATACTTAGCATACACCTCATTCATGGCTGCAAAATTGTCCATGTCGCTCAGCAGCACCGTTGCCTTTACCACATTATCAAGGGTGTAGCCTGCAGAGTTCAGTATAGCAGCAATATTCTTAAATACCTGTTCTGTCTGCTCCTTAATGCCACCATCGACAACCTTTCCAGTCTCGGGATTCAGCGGAATTTGACCGGAAATGTAAAGAGTGCCATTGGCCTCTACGGCTTGGCTGTATGGACCAACTGCCTTAGGTGCAAGGTCGGTGTGAACTATCTTTTTCATGGTTATTGTATTGGTTTCAAACGAGAATTATCACCCTAAAACTGCTGATCAAGATTATCAGTCCACGACTTACGCTTATCATACTTGAGATCGCGCAAGAGCCCTGATTTTACATTTATCCTAAAGCTGTAGCTCTGACGAGGCCCAAGTGGAATCCATGTAAACGACATCTCCCAGCAGTGCAGATCCCTATTAATACCCAACGAAGTATAGGTAAGCTGATTCATTTTAAAGTCCCAACCGGAGGAGTAGGTAATTTTCCATTTAGGTGTAAGGCTTAGTCCGCCCGAAAAGTTAACGGTTTGGTTTATCGTAGAGGTGAAAGCAGGCTTAGAATAATTTAAGCTATAGTTTAGGCTTATGTTCCAGGGAACAGAAAAGTCAACATAACCGGATGGAGGTATACCGTATGGTGTATTATTATTATCGTATTGGTTCTGAAATGTTTCCACCACCGGCGCTGTTTCTTGATTAGCAGGCTGATTTTTCTCCACACCAGCCTTTGTTGCTTGGCTCTGGAATGAAAGATTGAAAGAGGTGGTAAAATTCGTCAATCGTCCCAATTTTCCTGTTTCGTTATAGAGCCATTTATTAATTTTAGTCCCTCCAGAACTTAGAGCATAAGGATCTATGACTCCACCAAAATTCAATGCAAATTCCTTGGTGAGCGTAACTCTTCCCGAAAAATTAAACGGAGCCAACTTAAGCGAGTCAGCAAGCAAATTATAGGAAGAGGAAATCTGTAGGTTATCGAGCAGCTTTATTTTTCTAGTTTTTTGGGTTGAGTCACGGTCGCTCTTAACCTTCATCTCCAAAATATTTGAGAGCCCAAATCCAATTGATCCCGATCTGGAGGCACTAGGACCGCCAACAATTCCATTCTGAAAAATGGAATATTTTTGAGTTCTTCCTGTGGTATCCGATTGAACTGTACGATAGTAACCATAGTATGATGACGAAAAGTCAGGATGGTACGAAAAGGAGATGGAAGGGGTCATTACATGGCGAATAGCCTGAATTTTAGACCCTTTAGAAAATGTAAAGGTTCCATAAATTTTGGTAGACATGCTAGCAGAGTAGTTATACTCCATAGCTCTCTGAAAACCATTTACGGTATCTGTAATTAAGCTATCAGCCACAGTATCCCATTTCTTTCTAATGGTTTTGGTATACCAATATTCAGAGTAGTTTGCAGTTGGACTAACGTTAAGAAATTTAAGTAAGGAAAAAGATGTTGTAACCGGAATGGTTTGCTTCATTCCGTTGGTCATTTTATTTACCCAGTTGCCCTTAAAAAGCGAAGCCTCGCTGGTTGTATATTGGTTCTGCAAGCTAGAACTATAGGAAATTCCAATTTTCTCAAAAACATTTGGCCGTCCAGTAGCATTTTTTGACCTAAAAGGATAAACCGAACTCATGTTAAAGGTCATAACTGGTAAGCTTATAGATACCACCTTAGTTGTCGTAGTTTCGGAGTGGTTCGCGCTAAGAGAGAGGCTAAATGGTGTTCCTTCAAAAATGCGGGTATAAGCAATACTTGAGTTTATGGAACTGTTCAGATAGCTGGATGGATTATAGGTGGCGTAAGTATTATACGACGATTTAGTAAAGTTGACATTTGCATTAAATGATGAGTTAGGCTTAAACTTGGGATCCTGTGAATGCCTCCACTGAATGCTATACGTACCCTGATCCATATAATCAGCATCACCCTTGCTCCCCACGACCAACTTTACCCCAGATATATTCAGTGATCCATTGTATTTGTATCGAACCTTGTAGGCCGATTTTGCATTCAGGTCCCATCCCCCAAAGGAGTATACACTTCCAGTAAGTGCAAGGTCAAAATAGTCGCTCATACCAAAATAGTATCCACCTTGCTGAAGATAAAAGCCTCTGTTGGTTTCCTCTCCATACCGGGGAATCAAAATTCCAGAATGTCGGCCCTTTCTGTTTGGAAAGAAGCCAAAAGGTATACCAATGGGTAGTGGCACGTCCTCAATCACCAGGAATGCCGGACCAGTTATGATTTCTTTGTTAGGAATAACCTTGGCCTTAGTAAGGTATATGTAAAAATGAGGATGTGGAAGATCGCAGGTGGTATACTCTCCTCCAATGAGGTTAACCGTATTATCGGCCATTTTTTTTGTCATCTTACTATGAAGAAACCCATCTCCCTGCTTGGTTATAACGCCGTAAATTTTTGCCTTTCTTGAATCGAAATTATAGCGTATTGAGTCCATGTTATACACATCACTCCCTTCCTTAAATACGGGCTTTCCCAATGCCTTGCCGGCACTGTCAATGCTGCCATACGCAAACGCTTCCTTCGTTTCCATATTAAACTCGATGTGAGCAGCAGTAAGCTCCATATTTTGGTATGTTACCTTAGCATTGCCAAAAAGGTAAGCCATTTTTCCATTCATGGAGTATATTATGGAATCGGATGCGGTTGAATTAACGGGCCCGTCAATAGGTGGCTTCGGTTTCTTTTTAAGCGTATCGGACCTAACGCTATCGGGCAATTGAGCGTTTGACACCACTTGAGCATCCAGTCCTGCCCCTAGCACTAGGCAGAGACAGAATCCAGTAAATATGGAACAAATAAGCCTTTTCAAGCGAAAGTTGGTTTAATATGAAGTACGAAAAGTTTTTCGTGCTATTTTTGTAAAATCATTGGTCGGCCAAATAAAAGCCCAAAACTAGCTAAAATTTACAATTCAACCACTCAGAATTGGATGGGATACCTCAAAAAAACATCGTTAAAGTTCGTTATATTACTTCAGGTTTTGGGTGTTCTTTTAACCCAAGGCATCTATTCACAAGATTTTGTTACCAGCTACAAGCTCAACAAGGTTGTTATTGATGCAGGCCATGGGGGGCACGATTCCGGAGCTATTGGCAAGGATGTGATGGAAAAGGATATCACGTTAGCTGTAGCGCTTAAGCTGGGAAAGTTGATAGAAACTAATTTTCCGGATGTTACTGTTATATACACCCGCAAGACTGACGTATTTATTCCGCTTGATGAGCGAACTGCCATTGCGAACAAGGCTGAGGCTGACCTTTTCATCTCCATACACGTTAACTCCAATCCAAGCTCTCGCCCAACTGGTGCAGAAACCTACGTAATGGGGCTACATAAATCAGCTAGCAACCTTGATGTGGCTATGCGTGAAAATTCTGTAATCACCTACGAGAAAGACTATACAACCAAGTATGAGGGGTACGATCCCAATTCAGCCGAATCGTTCATCATATTTTCACTAATGCAAAATGCTTACCTCAACCAAAGCTTAGATTTTGCTTCTAAAATTCAAGATGATTTTTGCGACAGGAGCCAAAGAAAAGATAGAGGAGTAAAGCAAGCAGGATTTTTAGTCCTGTGGAAAACCGCCATGCCGTCAGTTCTCGTTGAGCTAGGATTTCTATCCAACCCTCAAGAGGAAAAATTCCTTATGAGTGACAGCGGTCAGAATTATCTAGCATCATCGATATTTAGAGCCTTTAGATCCTACAAAACAGAGATGGAGCTCAAGAGCAACTTTGTGGGAGAAAAGAAGGGTGAACCTCAAGTTTCAGAAGCAAAACCCGACTCATCACTGAAGTTTCAGATTCAGATACTATCCTCATCCAAGCTGCTGCCCGTCACAGCCCCTGATTTCAAAAATCTAGACAGCATTTCGATAATAAAGATCGGCAGTACATATAAGTATACCGTAGGGAATAAGTCCTCCTATGCAGAAATTCAGGAAATGATAAAGGATGTAAAGAAAACATTTCCCGAATCATTTGTTATAGCAGTTAAGAATGGCGTACCAATCCCAATTGATGAAGCGCTTAAACAATCATTATCTTCAAACCAACCACAATGAAAATTGCCAAAGAGGTTAAAATAGGACTGTTTGCAACAATCATGATTGTTGCTCTAATATGGGGCATCAATTTTTTAAAGGGTCGCCAAATATTTCAAAGCGACCAGGTTTACTATGGCGTTTATGATCGGATAGACGGGTTGCAGGAAGCGGCACACGTGCTCTTAAACGGGTTTAAGGTAGGGATCGTTGAAAAGATAACCCTTCGTGACAGCCAACCACCGAAACTGGTGGTTCAGTTCTCTCTCGATAGAGATTTAAAGCTACCAATGAATACCATTGCCCAAATATACAGTGCCGATCTAATGGGTAGTAAAGATATTCGACTAATTACTCAGCCCGATTCGCTTTTTCACCACCATGGCGATACGCTTGCGACAAGTATAGAGGGCGACCTGAAAGAACAGGTAAGCATGCAGGTGCTTCCACTTAAAAAGAAGGCCGAGGATTTGATGAGTGACCTTCAGCAGGCTATTGAGATGATAAAGTTGATTTTTAACGAACAAAACAGAAAAAATATTGAGGGGAGCTTCCAAGGTATACGTTCAACCATCTCCAATTTAGAAAGAACCTCCGGCACCTTGGATACGCTAGTGGCTGGACAAAAGGGTCGATTGGAAAGGATTCTTCTTAACGTTGAAAGTATTAGCTCCAACTTTAGAAGTAAAAATGCTCAATTTTCAAATATTATTAACAATTTCTCAGCCATAACGGATACGTTGGCAAAAACCAGCTTTTCGAGCACACTTGCGGAGACTAATAATGCCTTGCAAAGTTTTAACGCTGTGATGGTAAAGGTTACGAAGGGTGAAGGCACCCTTGGTCAACTAATTAAAAACGACAGCCTTTACAACAACCTTGATAGCGCTTCGCACCATCTTGACCTACTTATTAAGGATATCAACTCGAATCCTAACCGGTACGTTCATTTTTCCGTTTTTGGAAAAAAGGAAAAACAGAAAAAATAGGCCTACGATTAAGTCGTGTCGGGTTCGTTAAAATATTAGCTGCTATTTAAGCTTCATCACTCACTTGAACTTTACCATTTCAATGGTTTAGCTAACAAGTTATTAACAGCAATCTATTTTATTAATAACCTATATATCAATTCGTTATACGTTGGTCAAAATCAAAAAATACCAACTACCCAGAGAACAAGTAGGTTAAATAATAATTGAAAAAGTCAATAGCAAAATAGTTTTTTTTTGTACTATTTTTTTCCAAAATTTGTTTTCTTCAAAAAACACCGAAGAAAAATACTAATTGGAAATGAGCAAGCATAGTGAAGTATGGCGCGACTGCCTTAAAATTATTAGAGATAATGTTCCGGCAGCAAGTTTTAAAACCTGGTTTGAACCCATAGTTCCACTTAAAATAGAGAATAAGGTACTCACAATACAGGTGCCAAGCCCATTCTTCTATGAGTATTTAGAAGAACAGTACATCGATATTCTGCGCCGAACCATCAGAAAAGAACTTGGCGTTGATGCCAAGCTGGAGTATAGCGTTGTTATGGATAACTCTGCAATGGTTGCTGGTGCTCAATTTCCTACCACCGTAAAATTTCCTACCCAAAGCAAAGGGGATCTTAAAAATCGGCCCATCTCGGTTTCCATGTCTTCGTCTGAGAACCAGATAAAGAACCCTTTTATTATTCCGGGGCTTAAGAAACTTCAAATCGATCCCCAACTTAACTCCGATAACTCTTTCACCAATTTTGTGGAAGGAGAATGCAATCGGTTGGCACGTTCAGCTGGATTAGCTGTGGCAAATAATCCTGGCAAAACTGCATTTAATCCACTATTTATATATGGTAGCAGTGGATTGGGCAAAACCCATTTGGCTCATGCAATAGGTATTGAGGTTAAGGAGCAATACCCTGAAAAAGTGGTGCTTTACGTTAGTGCAGTTCATTTCCAAAATCAGTTTGTTGATGCTATAAAGAACAATACAAAGAACGACTTTCTTCATTTCTACCAAATGATTGACGTTCTTATTATCGACGATGTGCATGACTTTGCAGGCAAAGAAAAAACCCAGGATACCTTTTTTCATATTTTCAACCACCTTCATCAGTCGGGTAAACAGTTGATATTGACATCGGACAAGCCACCAGTAGAACTTCAAGGGCTTGAGCAACGGCTGCTCTCCCGTTTTAAATGGGGGCTTTCAGCCGACTTGCAGTCCCCCGATTTTGAAACCAGAATTGCCATTTTAAGAAAGAAAATCTACAACGACGGGATTGAAATTCCGGATGATGTGATTGAATATATTGCCTCCCACATTAATTCTAACATTAGAGAACTTGAAGGCGCCCTTATTTCGTTACTAGCTCAAGCAACGCTAAACAAGAAGGAGATAAATCTTGATTTGGCAAGGCAAATGATTGCGAAGCTGGTAAAAAACACAAGGAAAGAGATTTCCATTGACTATATCCAGAAAAAGGTGTGCGAATACTTTAATATTCCGATGGATGCACTGCAAGCAAAAACGAGAAAGCGAGAAATTGTTCAAGCACGTCAAATAGCCATGTTTTTTTCAAAGGGCTATACAAAGGCCTCTCTTTCTTCAATTGGCTCAATGATTGGGGGAAAAGACCATGCGACCGTTCTACATGCCTGCAAGACTATCTCCAACCTTATTGAAACTGATAAGGTATTCAAGGGCCAAATAGACGAGATAGAGAAAAAAATAAAGACATTATAAGAAGGCTACAAAGCAAAAAAACGGTGAGAGTAAATTCCCATCGTTTTTTTTTGCAAAATAAACCTTGCTACAGCACCATTTTTAGCTGAGTTTGTCCATTTAAAACATCAGCCTCTGTAAATCCCATTTTTTTCAGATATTGAAGATGGGTGGCGTTGCCTGTTTCGGCAACCAATTGCTTAATGCCGAGCGATTCGAAAAAGGCGGTATTGTTTCGGTAAACAAACCTGCCCATCTTAAAGTCACGATACTCGGGAATAACAAAGTCAAGAACAACCTTTAAAGTATCGCTGGATTGTTTTTCACCAATAAATACACCGGCAACGGCCATGTTGCGCAAAACCAAAACAGTAATTGCATCGGCATGATTTCCAATTTTAAATTCAGGGAAAATTGCTGCAATTTCCTGCCTGAAAAAATTTTGAAATGCAGTAAAGTAACCATCTGAAGAATCTACCCGCTGAAGGTTAAAAAACTCCTTCCTGCTGTAAATTTTGTAGAGGTAGTAAATATTTACGAAAACTATAAAACCGTTAAAGAGGGCTACGGGGTAGGCAAGAATTACAAATCCATAGATCGAAAACACTAACGATCCAAACAGGTTGAACCATCTGAGCTTTATTATTGAGCTCATTAGCAAAGAAATGGCTGTAATTATTGAAGCCACATATCCGAGCAACTCTACAAAACTTATACTTCCCATTTTTCAAGTAATTTTTAGGTGGGAGGCAAAGATAAAAAAAAGAGCCTCTCACAAAGCTCTACCTGTCAATTAAATCATTAAAAAACTTACTTCTGGTATTGAAGAAGCAACAAAAGTAACTTCTGTGCTGTATTCTCCCACTGATACACCATTGCCCTTTCTAATCCTTTTTTGGTTAAACCCAAAAGACACTTTTTATCAATAAGAATCAAGCGCCCAGCCTCCGAAATTTCCACCTCATTCTTTGGATCAACCAATATGGCAGCACCACTTGCTACCTCTTCAAGTGAGGATTGTATGGAGGTAACTATCGGAACCCCAAACGAAATTGCATCGAGGACATTTAAGCACCACTTATCATAAAAGGAAGGTGCAATGTAGGCCGATGCTCCTACAAAAAGGATCGACTTATCGGTCTCCTTCATCTGGTTAATAAGGAAAATTTTTTCAGCGTGTTTTGCAAACCACTCCTCTCCCACTACTCCTATCACCATATCTTTGCTGGCTCCAATAATTACAATTGGAACTTTCACCATAAGCACATCAACCATACGCTTATATCCCAGTAAAACGCTGGTAATATTACTAAGGTAATTACTGTTGTCGATGGTTAGAATGAATTTCTCGGGAAGACTATATTGTTCAGCTAACTTGCCAAATTGAGCCTTTACATCCACCTCGTTGGAGTAATTGGTAATGCCAGCCTGAACCACAATAAGTTTTTGGGGTTCTATTTCGGGCCAATAACGTTGAACTAAATTCTCCTTTTCGTAATGGCTCGAAAGTATCAGTTTTGTACATTTTGAAATCAGACGTTTGGAAACGTAACGGCGGTAAAAGGACTGTCTCTCATCCTTAGTATCTACCCCACCATAAAGTTTATTCCAAATAAAACCGCCCCAAAATGAGGGAAGTAAATATAGGTGGGGTATCTTAAGCCCTAACGGTCCAGTAAAACCAAGATTCAGCAATAGTTCACAGCCATTTTTTTGAAGGGATTTGGGCAATAACAATTGATCGCCAATGATATTTCCGAGTGATGAAATTTGTTTAAAGCTGAAATTTTTGGCAAATGACAAACCATCTGGACGAGGGTATTTAGAAAAAAGGACGTAACTATTTATTGTGTCAGCTTTTTGTAGAGCATCAACCATTGCAAGTGTAACTCTTTCGCTGACGGTGCTGTTTGGCGAGAACAATTCAGCAGAGGATATACCAATTACCATAATCATGTAACATTAAGGATTACTAATAAATCACTGGGTTAAAACAAGAGCAAAACCATTATAGTTCTATCGACGTGGTAAACTAGCCTAAATTAAATAAAAAAAGAGCGTAAGAATAACCATACGCTCGTTCTTAACATATTTTGAAGTAACTACTTTACCTTTCGTTGAACAACAAACCAAGGATTTGTTAAGATCTCCTTATTATATATCATTCGAGAGTTGGTCTCAAAATCAAGAACCTCGCATCCGGCAGCTTCGGCCACAGCTTGTCCAGCAGCCGTGTCCCACTCCGAAGTTGATGCGAGCCGAGGGTAAACATCGGCGCTGCCCTCAGCCACCATGCAAAGTTTTAAGCTACTTCCACGAGAAATAAATGCCACCTCGCCATGCTTTGATTTGAGATTATCAACAAATTTCTCCGTTTCCCGGGACATGTGCGAACGACTACCTACAACTGTCATTACGTTGGTTGAACTTTGCAGGGGAAGTTTATCCGAAATATTTACAATATCATTAAAGGTAAATGAAGCTTCAGCGTCAGGCTTTACGTCAATTTTTTTAAACGCACCAAAAGTTATGTCACCAAAATATAGTTCCCGTAGAACCGGAATATAAACAACCCCCATAATGGGAAACTGATTATAAATGAGGGCAATGTTAACGGTAAATTCGCCATTACGCTTAATAAACTCCTTCGTCCCATCGAGCGGATCAACCATCCAGAAATACTCCCACCCCTTACGCTCTTCATAGAGGATGTCTCTACCCTCTTCACTTAGAACCGGAATTCGAGTCTTTGCTAGGTTGCTTTTAATTTCGTTGTGAGCCTTGCGGTCAGCAAGAGTGAGAGGCGTTGAGTCGGACTTAAGATTAACTTGAAAATCATCGGAATTGTAAACATCCATTATTAAGCCTCCCGCACGAACTGCAGCAGTTACCGCAGCCGAAGCAAGGAGTTTTAACTCTTTTTCCTGAATCATTCGGATTTTTTTTGCTTATCCTTATTAATAGTGCAAAGGTAAAACATATTTAGGGAAAGAAAAAAGCTGCCCCATACAATGCGGCAGCTTATAGTAGAAATTAACAAATTTTTACTTAAGCCTACTCCTAAACGGCTCAAAAGTCATAAAATCGGCATGGTGTACAATGTAAGCCTCAGTAGTACGCTTTACCATATCACCTTCGCCAGCGTGTGTAGCAACAATATGGCATACCTCTGCAGGAACACCGCACTGCTCAGCCAAGGAAACACCTGAAAAGGGGTGACGCAAATATGCCCCATACTTACCCTGCCTTGCCTTACCGTTTTCATCTAGTTCGTACTCTAGTAGCTTCCCTACATCTGCCAAAATAGCACCAGCCAGCAAAACATCGAGGTTTACCGGTAACTCTTTCTTAAAAAATTCATTCATCTTTTTTCCTGCTTCGTAGGCAATATGCACTACCGAACGTTTGTGAGCCATGAATGAAACCTTCAAATCAGGTCCACAAAGGAGAGTAAATGGGATAACTTTAAGATCCGTATATGTCAGCACGCTTCGTTCGAGGGCAAGTTCCCACGTTTTTGCGGTCAGGCTGCGCAAATTAACATCGGAAATCCACTCCAACTCTGGCCAAAGTTCAACTACCTGCTTTGCATAATCGTTTTTCATACCTTATATAAATAAGGCACAGCCAACACAGTTGGCTGCGCAATTTTTATCATGTTTCGGTTACTTAAGCTTAGCAATAATGGCGTCTGCCATTTGAATGGTGGAGGCTGCTCCCTGTTTGATAACCTCAGGGCAACCACGAAGTTTCATCATATCGTAGGTTTTCACCTTCCCATCCTGAACTACCTCTGCAACAGCGCGATGAATTTTAGCAGAGATTTCGGCTTCACCAAGATAGTCCAGCATCATGCAAGCTGAGTCGATCATTGCAATTGGGTTTACGATGGGAACTTCAAAGTCCGCATATTTTGGAGCAGAACCGTGAGTGGGTTCAAAAACGGCAACACCTCCATCGCCAAACTGAGCGCTGCATGCAAATCCCAATCCACCAATTAGGCCTGCAAAACCGTCTGAAATTATATCACCAAACATATTTCCAGCCACAATCACGTGGTAATCCTCCGGATTTTTGGTGAGCCACATCATCTGCGCATCAATGTTCGTATCCCACACTTGAATGTTTGGAAACTCCTTCTTGCTGAGCTCTTGGGCGACCTTAAGCATCATTCCTGATGTCTCACGGATCACGTTTGGCTTCTCGCAAACAGTAATCGCCTTATAACCCTTCTCCTTTGCATACTCAAAAGCAGCCCTCACGATTCTCTCCGTATATTTTTTTGTAAATATCCGGGTAGAAACTGCCAACTCCTCCTTGGGGCACCAACCAAAGTTGTCACGGAACTTTGAGTGAGTCATCAACGCATCGTATACTGGTTGCGGTGGATTTGTCCATTCTACCCCACCGTATAACCCTTCAGTGTTCTGACGGAAAATCATGGTATCTACCAGTGGTTCTTCAATAGTATTACCTGCTCCACGTCGAATAAAGTTTAGCGGATTACCTTTAAATGTTTTGCAGGGACGCATGCAAATGTCGAGGTTGAAGTGCTGACGCATTGCCACAATAGGGCTATAGTAAACAAGCCCTTTGTTCTGTAGCTCAGGAATGAGTTCGGATGCCGCTTTATCTTTTGGTTTTGAAGTAATTGCCCCAAAAAGTCCAATTTTATGTTTCTCCAAAAGTTTAATTGTCCGCTCAGGAAGTGGGTCTCCCTCCTTACACCAAAACTCCCAGCCAATATCTCCCTGAACATAATTGGCGTGAAAACCAGCTGCTTCGAGCACTCTAATTGCCTGTTCTAGAACTATTTTTCCAATTCCGTCACCAGGCATGGCTACTATTGTTCTACTAGTCATAAATGATTGTTTTTGGGTGAAAAGTTAGTTTACGAGAAATCCAAAAATAGAAAAAACATGCTACAAAACAACTGTAAAAAATCATACTTCAGCTTGCATACCAATCGATAATCGGTTATGTTTACGGGTCACTTTTAAAGTAGAAACTATGTCAAAACTAGGAAGCTTAACACCATCAGATATTTGGATGTATTTCGAGCAGATATGCCAAGTACCACGCCCCTCAAAAAAGGAGGAGAAAATAATTGCCTACTTACTCGATTTTGCCAAAGCACATAAACTTGAGGCAAAAACTGATGAAATTGGCAACGTAGTAATTCGAAAACCAGCCACCAAAGGCATGGAAAATAGGGAAACAGTTGTTCTTCAAAGCCATACAGATATGGTGTGTGAGAAAAATAGCAACATTAATCACGACTTTAATGTTGACCCTATTCAACCCTACATTGATGGTGGGTGGGTAAAAGCAAAAGGAACTACTCTTGGTGCCGATGATGGCATTGGCATAGCAGCACAGCTTGCCCTACTCGCTTCAACCAACGTACCCCATGGACCATTGGAGTGCCTATTTACAGTTGACGAAGAAACTGGCCTCACGGGAGCCTTTGAGATAAAGGAAGGGTTCTTTGAAGGAAAGTATCTATTAAATCTCGACTCAGAGGATGAAGGAGAACTCTTTATTGGGTGTGCTGGTGGTTTGGATACCGTTGTAACTTTCGACTATGAAAGAGAACCAATGCCATCGGGAAATTTGGCTTACAAACTATCCATTACGGGATTATCGGGTGGGCATTCTGGTGACGACATAAATAAGGGCTTGGGGAACTCTATAAAGTTACTTAACCGGTTCCTGTGGAGAACAAACACCAAGTATGACCTTCGAATGTCAATATTGGAAGGTGGCAATCTCCGAAATGCTATACCACGTGAAGCCTACACCATCTTTACCATCCACGAGGAGGACATTGAAAGCATGATGAAGGATTTCAAGCAGTATGTTAACGATGTAAAACAAGAGTTGAGGACAACTGAGCCTAACCTAACACTTGAGCTGGTGCCTGTAGCACTACCCGATTATGTAATTGACGAAACCACCCAGTACGATTTACTTAACTCGCTATATGCTTGTCCTCATGGCGTAATTGAGATGAGTCGCGATATTCCAGGTCTGGTTGAAACTTCAACCAACCTAGCCTCGGTTAAGTTTATTCACGATAATCAAATCTTGATTTGCACAAGCCAACGCAGCTCGGTTGCCTCATCCATCAAGGATATTTCCTATATGGTTGAGAGCGTTTTTCGGTTAGCAAACTCCAAAATTGTGCATTCTGATGGCTATCCTGGATGGATGCCCAACACCAACTCGGTTATTTTAACTGTCACCGTTGATGCCTATAAGCGGCAATTTGGCTACGAGCCCAAGGTTCGGGCAATACATGCCGGTTTGGAATGTGGACTTTTTCTTGAAAAGTACCCCTACCTCGACATGATATCGTTTGGGCCTACATTACGAGGTGTCCATTCACCTGATGAGCGATTGGAAATTGCTTCGGTGGAGAAATTCTGGAAACTTTTAACAGATGTTGTTGCTCACATTCCCGTAAAGGAGAAAATGTAAGTGTAATTTTATGGTAAGGAATGTACTATCACAGACTAATCTAATATGATAGTCAATTTTCGTTGATATAGATTGATGAACACCCGGTGGAGTACCTTCACCGGGTTATCTATATAGCTATGGAATGGATTAGTGGCTATTTCGGTTATCTCCAACAAGCCTACCAAACCGGGAATCTAATTCACTGGGATATAATTGCAATACTTATAATTGCAGGATTTCTGGTGGGATTTATTAATACTATAGCGGGCAGTGGCACGGTTATTACCTACTCTTTGTTCATGGGAATGGGGATGCCTGCAAACATAGCAAACGGGACTATCCGACTGGGAGTTATTCTCCAGACGCTTGCGGCAACCCTGAATTTTAAGAAGCAGGGCGTACTAGACACTAAGAGGGGACTCAAAATTTCCATTCCCGTGGCCATTGGTTCGGTTATGGGAGCTCAAACAGCAGCCATTCTCGACACTAAAGTATTTGAAAAACTTCTTGCGATAATCATGCTTACCATGATTTACTTTTTGTTTAAAGACCCCAAAAAGTGGATTCTTGGTCAGGTAGATAAGGTTGAAAAGAAGATTACATGGAAGCCATGGCTTCTATTTCTTGCGATTGGCTTCTATGGCGGTTTTACCCATATAGGTGTAGGTATCTTTTTGCTTGCGGGTCTAGTTCTCGTAGCTGGATACGATTTGGTACGAGGAAATGCCATTAAAATATTGGCCGTGCTAATATATAGCCCTTTGGCGTTGCTGGTTTTTGTGCTTTACAATCAGGTGGATTATCGGATAGGTCTTATTGCGGCAATTGGCAACGTAATTGGTGGAATTTTAGCCTCCCAAGTCGCTGTCACTTGGGGCGCCGGGTTTATCCGATGGTTCCTCACCGTTATTATTCTATTGTTTGCCTTCGACAAACTCGGGCTGCTACACTTTTTTCAGCTGTTGTAGGTATTTAAAAGTATTACCAGAAAAGTTTTAAGTTTCCCTTTTCTGTTCATTCTCGACTACTACATAAATATCGACTAAACCAAAACTCGTTTATCTAACAAAAAAAGGTGCCCTTTGCTGGGCACCTAGGATATTAATAATCTGAGCGCTTGAGCTTACTCATCCATCTCCACAAAATCTTTCTTTGAAGCACCACAAATAGGACAACTCCAAGTTTCAGGTATATCTTCGAAAGGGGTACCTGGCTCAATGCCGCTATCAGGATCGCCCAACTCTGGATCGTAAATTAATCCACAAACTTTACATCTGTATCTCATATAATGCTACTTTTCTTGCAAAGATAAAGAAATAGTCAAAGAGGCCAAAATGAAGCTGTTGAGCAAAATCGAGAAGATGTTTAGTCTTAAAAATTCTCAAAGCATTCAGTACCAAAACAAAATAAATGATGTTGATCTGCTGGAAGATTGACTTAAAGCGAGGCATTGAACAGATAACTATTTTTTGCAATAGCATTGCTCCATAATACTCTCCCGAAAAAAACGCTCAAAGGGTGGAATGGTTAGCCAACAATTTCAACCATTTTAAATGGCACTGTGAGTAATGAACTAAAATCCTTACCAAGGTTTTTAATGGTATCATCATCCTCCTCGAAAAACCAATTAACCACAACATTATGCCCATTGTTATGACAATCTTCCATAAGCTTAAGAATGGTAAACACAAAGCGATTTGATCCGCTATTGATATACTCAAAGCGAAAATCAATTCGGCTTAGAGGTTCTGGGGCCTTAATGTACTCTTCAATCCAGGAGGTTATGGGCTGGTAAAATGCCAAAGCGTCCTCTGGAATGGAACGGCCAGAGATTTTTAGAAGTCCTCTCGTAAGAGAAATTCCAGGGGTTTTTGATGTTTCCTTTAAAACTAAATCGCTTGCAGATCCCATAGTCGTCGATTTTTACCAGACTAATAATACAAAAAAATTATCAACCTAATGCAACAAAAATGATATTAGCAAAGGTAAGGAAAAGGAGCTACGATGAAAAAAAAACTCCACTTTAGGTGGAGTTCTTTTTTATATAGATTAAAAAGAAGGCAATTAAATACCCAACTTTTTCCGAATATCCTGAGGAATTGCATTCTTATTAACCATAATATTCATAGTCTTATAGAGTACAAAGGGTTTAGATGCATAAAACATACCCTTATACTTGCCAGAGGTTCCCCAAGAATTCTTCACCATGTAGAATTCCGTTCCGTCTTGGTCCTTTGCAATTCCGTAGATGAGCATACCATGGTCATCGGTGGTCTCATAATTATTGAAGGCTTCCTGACGCATCTCCTGAGTAATGGTCTTCTCGGCTCCTGGCTTATCGAACTTATAAAGCTGAGCTTGACGTTCCCTTTCAGTAAGTTTCGACCACTTAAGTTTCTCAGAATTATTCATTTCTGCCACATTAGCATCAGGAACTATTGCTACTCCATTGTTGTAGGAGAAGCCCTTTTCGCTTACGTCTGAACCCCATGCAATGGTATAACCATTTTCAATTGAGTAGTCAAAAACTCTTGCCAAATCAGCAAGTGGAATGTTATAAGATTCAGACCAAGCCCAGTTATCAGGTACCTCAAGAATAAACTTGGAGTAGAATGGATGGTGAGTATAGGAAGTAAGCGAAACATAATCATCAGGGTTTAGTCCGAGAGTTTGAGTAAACGTAGTGGGTGTATACTCTTTACCCTGGTATGTGAATTTTTCTGGCTTAGGTCCTAGGTATGCATCCAAAATGCCGTCGAAGCCATTATGCCAAGCGGTGGTAAGTTTTTTGTCAGGATCAGTGATGACTGCATCAACGTAAGCCTTAAGAACAGCATCGAGTTCACCCTGAACAGGCTTGGTCTCGCCATAATGCATGCCATTATATACCGTATCGGGCACCATGCCATAATTGCGATACACGTTCATTACATCAGCAAAGCTGCCGCCTGCGCCAAATTCAAGGCTTCCATGGAGACGAACATACTTCGTAGCTTTATCGGAATAGGAATTCCGAACTACCCACATCTCTGAAAGATCGTATGCCGGCTTGCCCATTCTTAGCAATTCTGACTCAATAAATGCAATGGTAGAAAAACTCCAACATGTTCCCGACCTGTATTGGTCTTTGATTGGTGTAATCTTTAGTTCCTTAACAGTTGTAAACTGATAGCCTTGCGTTTTGGTTGTATCCTTCTCCTGTGCAGAAGCAGAGAACGCCAAAATACATGCGAGCACTACAAATGACAATAATCTTTTCATTGTTGTTGGATTAATTTGGTTAGAGGACAAATATGTATTGTTTAAATGAAGTTTTGATAACAAAACGAAATAAAAGCTTAAAGGAAGTTGAAAAATCTTTGGATAAATTTGTAGAAAGCAATATTTCCACAGAAATATTTGTCAATATTTAAAAAAAAGTCAAAAGTTATGAACAAGATATCATACTCTATACAAAATAGTTAGCAATTCGTTCGTCAAAAAAAATTTTTATTTTTTTTAAAAAACGCTTGACTTCATAAGATTGACGTCATACATTGCCCGCCATATTTCATGGTCCCTAAACCTAATATTAACTTAAAACTTTGCGTACATGAAAAAAATTACGATTTTATTGGCTGTGCTATTTATTAGCGTGAGCCTTTATGCTCAAAAGGGGTTCAAAAACCCAGCCGCCGCTTACTGTGAATATTTGGGCTACAAGTATTCTGTTCAAACCGATGCTCGAAATGGTTCGGTTGGAGTAGTAACCTTACCCAACGGGAAAACAGTTAATGCTTGGGATTTCTACCGTGGGAAGATTGGTCAAGAGTACTCCTATGCTGCACTAAAAGGTTATGAAATTCAAACCGAGACAATTACCAAGGACGGCTATACCACCGAACGCCCAGTTGCCGTTCGCACCGAAAGAGGTGTTGAGCAGCGCATTCCACTAGATCAGCTCATGGCCATGTTTGGTGACAATATTGAGTTTGCATCAAAAGGAGAAGCCAAAGACATTTTTGAAACGGCGAAGATTGATCCCAACTTTAAGGCTTCCAGAAGTTTACCAACCACCTTTGACTGGAGAAGTTACAATGGCCACTCCTACATTGGAAGCGTTAGAGATCAAGGAAGCTGTGGCGACTGCTACGCTTTTGGTGCTACAGCTTGTGCCGAAGGTACCTATAACTATGCTACAGGTAAATATGACAGCAACACGGCCGATTTCTCCGAAGGTTATATTGCATGGTGCTTAGGTAGCATGTCAGCATACAGCAGCCACTTCAATGGTTGTGGTGGAGCCGACTACGACTACATGGAGCTTCAAGCGCTTTGTGACATAGGAACAGTAAATGAATCCTACTTCCCCTATTCACAATCAACGAGCCAAACTTGCCCGTCGGCAGCAACCAATGCGCCAAAAACTAAATTCACAGGTTGGTATCGCGTGGCTTGCTCCGACGAAAATGCCATCAAAACAGCCATAATGACCTACGGTGTGGTTGATGCAGCGGTATATGTATCCACTGCCTTCCAGAACTACACCGGCGGTGTATTCTCCGATGCCAGCACCTCTTGTACTGGTAGCCCTTGCTACAACACAACCACCAACCATGCAATTTCGTTGGTAGGCTGGGGAACAGATGCAACAAAGGGTGATTACTGGATATTGAGAAATTCATGGGGTAGTTCATGGGGTGAAAGTGGCTATATGCGTATAGCCGTTACCTCAGCACGTATTGCCTGCTCCGTTTGCTACATGACCTACACAAGTGACAATACAACCACTCCTACCGTGAGCACCAATAGCGTAAGTTCAATTGGCAACAATTCTGCTGTTTGCGGTGGAAATATCACTTCAAATGGTGGAAATACTGTTACTGCAAGTGGAGTTGTATATGCAAAAACAGCTGGCGTGACTACCTCAAATGGAACCGTAGTTTCAACCTCGCCAACCGTTACTACTGGTTCATATAGTGTAACAATGAACGGCTTAACAGCAGGAACAACATACTACGTTAATTCATTTGCTACCAATTCCAAAGGAACCAGCTACGGCGCTGAGAAATCGTTTACAACCACCGGAACAGCTCCAATTTCCTATTGCACCTCACAGGGAAATAGCTCATCCTACGAATGGATTGCCAGCGTTAAGATTGGATCATTTACAAACACCTCAACCGCCGCTGGTTACACCGATTTCACTAGCAAGGTTGTTAACCTTACTGCAGGAACTGCTGCAAGTATTACCTTAACCCCAGGATTTACAAGCACAACCTATGCTGAGTATTGGAAAATTTACGTTGACCTTAATGGTGATGGTGACTTTGACGATGCTGGTGAGCTGGTTTACGATGGTGGTGCAACGAGCAAAACTGCCGTAACAGGAACAATTACAATTCCTTCATCACAAGCCGCCATTACAACCAGAATGCGGGTTAGCATGAAGTATAATGGTTCTCAAACACCTTGCGAAAGCTTCAGCTATGGTGAGGTTGAAGATTACACTGTAACCATTGCTGCCGGTGGAGCACCAACAATTCCTGCTGTCCCAACCGGACTTGCTGCCTCTTCCATTTCAACTACAAGTATGACCATTAGTTGGAGTACCTCAAGTGGAGCAACCTCCTATGACCTACAATTTAGACCATCAGGTGGGAGTTGGACAACCTACAACACTACGACCACTTCGAAGGCAGTTACAGGGTTAACAGCAAATACAACTTATCAATTCCAAGTTAGAGCAAACAATAGTGCCGGTAGCAGCAGCTACTCCGCTGTTGTTTCTGCCAACACCCTTAGCCAAACAGTTTCCTACTGTGCATCAAAGGGTAGCAACGTAACCTACGAGTGGATTGACCTCGTTCAGCTGAACGAAATCAACCGCACTTCTACAAGTGATGGTGGCTACAAAGACATGACAAGCCTAACGGCGAACGTTGGCATTGGAACATCTCAAACCATATACTTCAGCGCTGGATTTAAGAGCACTTCTTACACTGAATACTGGGCCGTATGGATTGATTGGAACCAAAATGGCACCTTTGAGGATAGCGAAAAGATGGTAACCGGCAGCTCATCCAGCAGCAGCACACTCTCGGGTACTTTCACCGTTCCATCCACAGCAACTCTTGGAAAAACAAGAATGCGCGTTACAATGAAGTATAATGCTGCGCCCACTTCTTGCGAGACATTTAGCTATGGTGAGGTTGAAGATTACAGCGTAAACGTTGTTTCAAACGGTGCTAAAAATCTGAACGACAACAACACTATCGCTGAGCAAATTGGCAACGAAACTGCAAATGCAGTGGAAATTTATCCTAACCCAGCAAAATCGTCGATTCATGTAAATATTCGTAGTGCAGAAGGTGCCATAATGGTACGCATTTACGATATGCGCGGTGCCTTGGTTAAGGAAGTTCTCCACCAAGACAATAACGATATCGACATTAGTAACCTTCCTGCTGGTACCTATATTCTACGTGCTGACGAGGAAAAAGAACCGCTGACGGCTAGATTTGTAAAAGAATAGCCTAAAGTAATTTCATAGTAATTTTCAAGTAAAGCCCGACTCGGTCGTCGGGCTTTACTTTTTTGGGGTTATCGGAATAAAAAATGGCAATAAAAGTTGGATTTTATAAATATTCTCACAAACTTACCATCCTACTAACAAACTTTAAATTACTGGAGAACAAAGGAACTCATCACCAAAATTTTAGAGTTAAAACTCTCCAAAGGCAGTTTACTACTGCTACCTATTAACCAAATAGTTACCCGGCCGCGAGGTCGGGTTTTTAATTACTATCTATTCCCTTCATAATGCTGCCATAATGGCGTAGAATCAAAGGCAACCATTCTGCTTTCATAATCACAAATCGTTGTTTACTTGATTACTACATTTAATCCTTCAGTCCAATGGCAGATGGAACAATTATTGCAATGGCTAGCTACATCATATATAAAAACTTAAATATCTTATATGGAAATTAAGATAACCCTTGAGAATGGGAAGAAAGTAAATGCCCAAGTTGGTGACCAGCTTATTAAAACAGACCAATCGCCCAAATCAGGCGGAGAAGGGAGCGCTCCAGAGCCATTTGCTCTTTTTCTAGCATCTATTGGTACATGTGCCGGCATATATGTAAAGTTCTTCTGCGACCAAAGAGGCATTCCTACCGATAACATTTACCTTACACAAAAACTTGACTTTAACCCCACAAGCCACCTCTACGAAAAAATAGTCCTGGACATAAATTTGCCAGCCAACTTTCCTGAAAAATATCTGGAAGCTGTAAAAAAAGCTGCCGATCAGTGTGCCGTTAAGCGACACTTACTAAATCCACCCAAGATTGAGGTGAATACTGTGGTTTCAAAATAGATGATAATGAATGAGGACGGCTCAAATGAATCGTCCTCTTTTTTGGATAAACCATTGGAAAAATGCTCATGCAAGGAATAAAGAAGAGTTCACTGTAAGGCTATTTTTTGTGACCATCAACTTTTTTTAGAATTTCATCTAAAAAGTCGGTTTGTATCGATTGGATTTCCAATAATCGTTGGGTTTGGTGATTAATGAGATGTTCTATTTTCTCATTAATGATACGAATCTCCAGCTCTGATTTCAGGTTGACCTTATAGTCGTATTCCGACCTCTTCCTATCCTTATCTTCCTTTCGGTTTTGGCTCATCATAATGATTGGTGCCTGAATAGCTGCCAAGCTGGAAAGAATAAGGTTGAGCAAAATGAATGGGTAAGGGTCGAAGGGTTTGGAGACCAGAATAACCACATTGATGGCCATCCACGTAAAGAGGAAAATGAAAAAAGCGATGATAAATGTCCAGCTGCCCCCAAAATCGGCAATCTTATCGGCAACCCGCTCACCATACGTTTGCTGTTCTTCAATAGTTTCGCTAATATTTTCTGACAAGATGGTATTTTGTGCAATGCTATCAATAACCTCCTTCTCCATGGCAGAAATATCACCTAACTCATCGAGCACCAGCTGCTCTAGGTGACGTTTTCTAAAGCTACTTAGCTCGGAGGAAGAGATAAAAGATTTCTCAGTGAACATTGGATTATCTTGCTGAATTAGAGCTAATACACTCTTACGGATTTGGTCACCACGATAAACCTCATGGGCTGGGAACTCTTTTCCTGAAATGTCGGATCGCTGCAATTTCATTGGTAACAGTTTTTGGAATTAAGGCAAAAAGATAGGACATTTTTTAATTCAACCTAGGGAGAAATAATCTTAACATGGCTGCACTTAAGCTAAATAATCCTAAATAGTGGAAATGTATTTGTTAGAAGGCGTATATTTATCAAGAATTTAAAGCCGCAATATTGGTTAAGCAGTTATTCATCTGAATATTATAGAAAATTACTTGTAAGAAAAAATGAAAAAAAAGCCTACAATAGTTAATGAGATTATGCAACATCTGGAAAAGTTAATTTCCAGGCTCACCGATTTATATGGTGAGCCGGTTGTTTTTCCAAGTTTAGGTGTTGCCACCTTTAGCACATTCGAGGAGCTAATGCGTATTATTCCTTCCCCTAGCGAAAATCAGGAGGAACTACTACTCATTGGGCCTGATCGACTAAATTAACTCATAAAAAATCACTATTGTCCGGTAAACATTTGTTGATCCCTTACAGGGAACTTGCATCAAATATTGGTATGCTGTTTTACAATACTTTATCCGCTACGCGGAAAATTCTCCGTAGGAGATTTAGTATTGTAGAGAATGTAACCCCTGTTCTTTAGATACCTCGTAGAGGTTTAACAATTTTAAGCAATACAGGAGAAATTAAGTTGTTTCCCCGGACAGTAGTGATAAAAAATGAAGCGCCGATTTCCAAAGAGATCGGCGCTTTTTGTAATAATTGGTAACAGTTACTTTTTAACTGGGCTAGTTGGCGTATCTGGAGTATTAGCCATATTCTTTTTAGCACAACACGCCTTCTTATCATTTGTTTTAGCCTTATCGCAACATCCAGCTTTCTTGTCCTTCTTGTCGCAACACTCCTTTTTTGTCTCCTTTTTTGCAACAGGCTTATCGTTCTGAGCCACGGCAGTAAAGGTTAAGCCTGCAACCAGCATTGCTGTAGAGGCAAATAATACTATCTTCTTCATATAAGCAATGATTTAACAGTTAATACCTAGTTCAATAATAATCTTGGACCCATTACCACTTTATAGGAAGCGAGATTTGAGAGTTTCTACAAAACTTCCAACCTAAAGTAGATAAGACCTTTTTTAAAACAGCAACTAGTGAACTAATGTTCATCAGGATAACAACAAAAATTATTACTAATCCAATTATGTTGATTCCAACTAGTCTTTACCAATTTTTTGAAAAAAAAGGCCTGCCACATAACGTAGCAGGCCAGGGAAAATGAGGTAAAATATTCTAATGCGATAAGTCCTTTGCTGGAGGAATCGTTGTGGGTAGATAATCCTTGTAATCTTTCATTTCCTGCATTATTACCTCAATGGCCTTATCAAGCTGTTGATCGTCGCCGCTGTATTCAGTGGCTGGATCATTCTCGATAGTAATATCTGGATCAACACCGTGTCCTTCAATAATCCACTGGCCAGTTTTTGCAGAAATAGAGGTAAATTGAGGAATACGAAGGTCACCACCATCAACAAATGGCAAAGAGCCTGTAATTCCTACAATGCCTCCCCAGCTGCGAGTGCCAATAATTTTTCCTATCCCCAGCTGCCTAAATCCGTAGGGAAATAGGTCGCCATCGGAGGCTGAATACTTATCGATTAAGCAAACCTTTGGACCTACCAAGGTTTTATCGGGTACAGGAGAAATCTGATTAGAGTTCCTTCTCATGGTGGCGCGATATGCAACACGGCTCAAACGCTCTAATATCATAGGCGAAACATTTCCACCGCCATTACCCCTATCGTCAACAATAAGTGCCTTTTTATCGAGCTGTGGGTAAAAGTACTTCGCAAACTCGTTGAGCCCTTCCACGCCCATGTCGGGGATATGTACATAGCCCACCTGTCCATTGGTTGCCTTTTCCACCTTGCGAACATTGCCCTGAACCCAGTCAAAGTAGTAGAGCGCCTCCTCAGAAGCGATGGGAACAACAATAACTTTTCTTGCTCCATCAAGAGAAGGCTTGGAATTTACCATCAGCTCAACCTGTCTGTTGGCCATTCCTGTAAGGAGCGAATAGATATCGCTAACTGAATTGGTGGGCACATTGCCAACAGAGACAATGAAATCGCCCTCAGCAACATCAACGCCCGGTTCAGCAAGAGGTGAACGAAGATCCTTACTCCAAGTTGCACCTTCCAGAATCTTATCAATTCTATAGAAGCCACTTGCGTCACGGCTAAGTCGAGCACCAAGAAGTCCCGTTTTGATTCTCTCCGGTTTTGGCATATCGCCACTATTTACGTATGCATGGCCGATGCTCAGTTCACCAATCATTTCACCAATAATATAGGTTAAATCGGCACGATGATTTACATATGGAAGAAGAGCGGCATACTTGTCATGGATTGCTTTCCAATCGAGTCCATGCATACTTGGTACGTAGAAGAAATCACGCATTTGCCTCCA
>DATKVT010000075.1 GCA_035529935.1 Williamwhitmania sp.
TTAATGTCGGCAGCCAAGCCAGCAAGATTTTTAAGGTCGGCATCTTGCACCACTGGAACAATCAAATTTCCTGAAGGTAGGGCAACTGCAATCCCTATATTGACGTGCTTTCTAAGAATAATCTTATCACCATCGAGTGAAGAGTTTACCATTGGAAAGTCACGCAGCGATTTAGCAACCGCATCTGTAAACATTGGCATGAAAGTTAACTTTTCACCATATCGTTTTTGGAATTGCTCCTTGTTCTTGTCACGCCATTCTACTAGACCAGTAACATCAGCCTCCACCATGGCCGTAACATGCGCTGCCACATGCTTTGAGGTAACCATATGTTCTGCAATAAGCTTGCGCATTCGATCCATTACTATAATGGTATCTTCTGCGCCAACCGAGACGCTAACCCTGTATTGCTGCTGTTCAGCGGCAGGAGCTGCTGCCTGTGATGTTGAAGGCATTGAATCAGCTGCCTTTAGCACGGAATCTGGCACTTTGCTTCTTGAACTCAAAAATGCGAGAATATCCTCCTTGCGAACACGACCATCCTTACCGCTACCCGAAATCTGCTCTAACTCCCGAACTGAGATATGCTCCTGCTTTGCAATACTCTTCACCAATGGCGAATAAAATCGAGTCGGTTGAATATCCGACGAGGCTAGCTGTTCTTGCTGTTTTGTTGTTTCAACTTTGGTTTGAACGGCTTGCGCCACCTCTTCTTTAGAATCAACTTCAACTTCGCCCCCTGTTCCTATTAATGCAATTGTGGTACCTACCGGAACCAAATCATCTTGGCGATAGAAGACTTTGATAACGGTACCTTCAACAGGAGAAGGAATTTCGGAGTCTACTTTATCGGTGGCTATCTCCAGGAGGGCATCATCTTCCTCGACCTTATCGCCCTCCTTAACAAACCATCGCGTAATGGTAGCCTGCTCAACGCTTTCACCCATCTTGGGCATTTTTAGCTCAAACTGTGACATTTTATAATTGTTTATTAGGCTAATATTTTCAAAACAACCTATTAACACCTCTATAGCTGATTTGTTTAGACTGAATATAGGCAAAACGACTTGAATGAACGAGATGGCTTATAAAATGAAAAGAGCGATACCAATGAGATATCGCTCCAAATAATTGTGAACTTTTATTACCATTTCATATCATGAAAACCCTTCAATTGGATCGTTCCTATATCAGCAGTATTTATTTTCAGCTTCTAATTTTTTAAGGAAAAGAAGTAAATCACCTAGATAGTATTTGAAGTTGACTTGTGATCGTAAGTTTTATAGTGCAGCCTCCATCAACAGTGGTTAATCCTTCGATGCTTCATAGTGCAAAACATTAACTCGCTCTAGCGTAATGAGAGCCCCAAATCTTGACTTTGGCATGAACTTTTGCATGGATTCCAAGAAACCTTTGATTTTCTGCTCCTCGTCCACCAACTCCACCACAATTGGCAGGTCGTTGGAAAGTGTGAGAAGCTTTTCGGTGTGCACCACCGAGTTGGCACCATATCCCATAATGCCGCGTAAAACTGTGGCACCTGCGATACCGTATCGCTTTGCTGCATATACAATTACCTCATAGAGAGGGGTGCCATTGACTTTATCGAGTTCTCCAATAAAAATGCGAAGCAGAAAAGATTCACCAGATAGTTCCATTGCCGTGTTTTTTATAATTTAAAGTAGTCGAGAGAACCAAAATCCCATAAAAACAAAAAGTAAACCAAGTACTACTGAACCCACTGCATAAAGAGAAAAGAACAACCACTGCCCATCTCGAATTAAGGATAGACTCTCCAGCGAAAAGGTTGAAAAGGTTGTAAAGCCGCCGCAAAAGCCGGTGGCAAAAAAGAGGCGTGCTTCCGGGGATAGAATGTTTCCCCGTTCACCTAAACCAAAGAGAAAGCCAATTATCAGGGAACCAACAATATTGACAAAAAGAGTGCCGAATGGAAAACTTAAGTAAAACAACTTTTGCACTGACGACGAAGCCAAATAACGCAATACGCTTCCAGCAAACCCTCCAAATCCTACAAGGAGAATGATTCTAAGCATGAAGTTGAAATAAATTAGACCTTTTAAAAGGTCAAAAATAGCAAACTAAATTAATACTTTATCTACGAATCGTGAGTTCATAAGGCGAGCTACTCCCATGTAAGATGGCAAAAAGCTTAGCCTATCACCAACCTTATACTGGGCATGAGCCTTACCCACCTTTGCTAACCCGAGGTCAAAAACAGTCATGTCTGAGGTGGTACCTACAAATTTTACATTTTTATCCACAATGGCTAAATCGGAAGCTTCAACATCAATTAGTCCAAAATCGGTAATAGCACGGTAGGTAAGCTCCTGTTCTTCATTGGATCGATCAACAAAATGACCAATGTTGCCCTCGGTCAGTTCATCGTCGGGAAAATTCTTTTTCGAAGCGAGCTCTATGATATTTGCCTTGAATTCAAACACTTTGGTTGAAAGCGGCGAAAATTTTTTGCCATCCCATGGGCTAGTTCCCATAAATGCAGATTCACCAATACGTAAATGGTTAATATTTCTGGGCATTGATGTCTTTCCAACCAAAGGTAACACAATTGAACTTCCACCAGAGATGAGCGGAATTTGCTTGCTAAATTTGGCTTCAAGCAGCTGCTTGTACAGCGAAAGATGCAGCAGTTTGTCGTAGGTGGGTTGAACACCATACATGCAACCCAGATTGGTTCCTAGGCCAATAACCTCAATATTCTGAAGTTCAAAAACCTTAGAGTAAAAATCAACCACCCTTTCCCTCAAAACGCCTTCGCGCAGCTCTCCCAGCTCGAGCATTATTATAATTTGATGCACTTTCCCAGCGGCGGCAGCAGCCTTGTTGAGCGCCTCAATTGTGCGGAATGAGGTATTTAGCGAAATATCGGCATAGGCAATTACCGACTTTACCGTGTCCATGGCGGGAGGCTTAATGTACATCGTTTTTACCGAGGGGTTTATTTGCTTCGCCCGTCGCAAGCCAGAAATACGAGAGTCGGCAACACTATGCAGCTTTTTGGCAATTGAGTGCTGAAGTATTACCTCCAGCGCCGGTTCGTAACCCGAAAGAATTTTGGTTACCAGAGTCCACGAAAAATTGTTCCTCTCGAGATAACTTTGGATTTTTTCAAGGTTAGAGATAATGCGGTCCGTATGGACAATAAGTTGAGCCATATCAGTAGTATATTATCGATTCAACCTCATCTCTGCATATTTAGATGTAAAACCAAGGCGTTCGTATAGTTTTTTTGCTGGATTATCGTACTCTACATGAAGCGCAATATTCCCATTGCACTCAGCCACAGAGTGGTCGATAAGCTGACGACCAATTCCTTTTCCTCGATGGCTGGCATCAACGGCCACGTAAACCAATATATTCTGAGGAATAAACTCCTCCATCCCGGTTTGGTTCATTATTAGGCCACCCACAATCTGATTGTTGAGGTAAGCTATCATACAAAAACCGCCCTTGCCAGACTCAATGGAAAAGGCATAATCAATACATTTCTGAATTGCCTGGGGGGCATCGCCGAATTTGTCCAAGTGGAGATGTAAAAAATCGACAAATTGGCTTCGGTTTACAGCACTAAAATCTTTCTCGCTGTTAATTTTTTGAAAGGTTAACATAGCGTTATATTTAGTTAAAAGAATTTGTTCGTTGGTAACTTCATTGATAGGTTACCGGGAGGAATTTTCTGAACTGTTGCAAATATACAAACAAATGGGTAAAGGAAAAAATACAACTGCAAGAATATCAATATATTATTCTTTAACAACTAAATGAGTGATCATGTTCACTGCATCGCTACATCAACTTTTCGCTTTTTGCCACAAAGATAGAAACCATTGCATCGCCTGTTACATTCACAACTGTGCGAAGCATATCTAGAGGTCGATCTACGGCTAAAATAAGCGCTAACCCTTCAACTGGAATTCCCACTGAGTTGAGCACAATGAGCAGCATAATGATGCCGGCACCCGGTACTCCTGCCGCACCAATGGAAGCCATGGTGGCCGTAAACACAATGGTTAGCTGTTGAACAAAGCTGAGGTGCAGGCCAAATACCTGAGCAATAAACACCGCAGCAACTGCTTGATAAAGGCTGGTTCCATCCATGTTGATTGTGGCACCCACTGGCAGCACAAAGCTGCTAACCTGCTCTGGAACCTTAAGCTCTCGCTCAACCTGCTCCATTGTAACTGGAAGCGTTGCGGCGCTCGACGAGGAGGAAAACGCCACCAGCTGTGCCGGAAAAATGCCCTTGAGAAAGGTGACCGGGTGCATTTTTCCGAAAAAACGGACCAAAAGAGGATAAACTATCAAGAGTATAAAGAGCAAGCCCATCACCACCGTAAGTGCATAAAGACCGAGGGAGATGAAGAAGCCACCAGAACCAGAAAGGCCCTCCCCGGCAAAATCAACAATCAACGAGGCGAGTAATGCAAATACACCAATTGGTGCAAAGAGCATTATTAAGTCAATTATCTTAAGGATCACTTCGTTTAGCCCATCGAAGAACTTTACCACTATCTCCACATTTGTACCTTTCGATAGTGCCATAGCAACGCCAAAGAGTGCCGCAAAGAGAATTACCTGCAGCATATTTTTATTGTCGGAGGCTGCATTAACCACATTCTCCGGCACCATATCTACAATGACCGACAGGGGCGACTTTTTCTTAACATGTGTTGCCTGTGCGGACTTTTCATTTACTACTCCTGAGTATTTCTCTAGCAGTTCGGCCCTCTTCTCCTGCGGAAAAACATTTCCGGGCTTGATAATATTTACAAAAGCAAGTCCGATAGTAACGGCCAATATGGTGGTTGTCAAATATATGGCGATTGTTTTCAGCCCGATGCGTGATAACCTGGTGATATCGGAAAGACCTGATATTCCCTTTACCAATGAAACAAAGATCAACGGTATGGCTATTAACTTTAAGAGGTTGAGAAATATTACCCCAAACGGCTTCACCCAATCGGCGGTAAACTGAGATGCACCAATCCATACCGCAATTAGCCCCCAAATTAACCCAAGGACCATTCCAACTAAAATCTTTGCGTAAAGCGGAAACGATTTTCTTTTCATACAAAACCAATATCCTGCAAAATAGTGAAAAAAGAAAGGCTGCCCATTGGACAGCCTTCGAAAAATAGATAAAATGCTTTATTAATTGCAACCGCAGCCACAACCACAGCTTTCTGCATTATCGTCAACGCCACAGGCACCACCACCGCAGTCATCGTCGCCGCAACCGCAGGAGGAGTGTGAGTGTGAATGAACGTGACCATGTTCCATCTCTTCGGCAGTAGCCTCGCGCACATCAACAATTTCGCCCTTAAAGGAGAGACCCTTACCGGCAAGTGGATGGTTGAAGTCCATTGAAACAATCTCATCATCTACCTTAATCACGGTGCCCTCTAGGTGGTTGCCTTCAGCATCAACCATGGGAACTACGTTTCCGGGGAAAATGAACTCATTATCGAACTCTCCTTCAACCATGAATGCGGTTTTTGGCAGCTCCACAACATAGTCGTCACGCCTTTCTCCGTATGCCTCATCGCTTGTTATGGAAAAACTAAAGTTGTCACCAGCTAACATGT
>DATKVT010000076.1 GCA_035529935.1 Williamwhitmania sp.
GAGGTTTCGGGCAACGAGATGAACCACGCTACCATTTTGAACAACATATACAGCTCCTCACAGGGAGTTGCTGGAGGAACATTGGCCAAGCTGGAGGGGCGACACAAGTCGGTTGGAGGTAATGCGCTGCGAGCTGCTGTAATGGGAGCCAACGATGGGTTGGTATCTAACCTTAGCTTGATTATGGGAGTGGCGGGGGCCACCAGTAGCAGCAAGCCGGTGATTATTGCGGGGTTCGCAGGAATGCTTGCCGGTTCTATATCTATGGCGCTTGGTGAATGGCTATCGGTTCAGAGTTCTCGCGAGCTATACATGCGGCAAATTCAGATGGAGCAAACGGAGCTGGAGACTTCACCGCTGGAGGAGATGATGGAACTCTCGCTCATATACCAATCCAAGGGGATCGCTAAGGAAACAGCTGAGGAGATGGCCAAAAAAGTCCTCGAAAACAAGGAGACAGCCGTAGATACTTTGGTTCGTGAGGAGTTAGGAATTGATAAGGAGGAACTTGGTGGTTCGGCCTGGGAGGCTGCCTTTACCTCCTTTTTCCTCTTTACCCTTGGGGCCATTATTCCACTTGCACCGTTTCTTTTTTTAAATGGTTACACAGCTACGTTTACTAGTTTGGGGTTTAGCGTAGTGGGTCTATTTATTCTGGGAGCCGCTATTACGCTCTTCACCGGAAAAAAAATTTTACATTCAGGGTTTCGTCAGATTCTTTTTGGGCTTGGGGCAGCCATCATCACCTTCGGCATTGGCAAGCTGATAGGTGTAGCCGTAATGGGGTAACTTGTATCAAGTTAAGTAGGTCAACTTTTTATTATTCTTTTGTAGATGTACGGTAGCATGTATTCACAATTGGTTGAATCCATTTATCTGCCAAGGCGGGATCTGCGTTTTGTTCCGACTTCTATAACTTCTTCTCATTTGAATTGTTTCTCTGACTCCTTTAGCTCCCTTTAGCTTCTTCAAATTAATTTCTCGGCTTATCTTTGCGGTTAATATGGAAAACGCCCCAACCACCATCAAGAGGAAGGAAGAGCCGCGCTGGTATGCCCTTTATACCAAGTCACGCAACGAGAAGAAGGTAGCCGCACGGCTGTCCGACAGAGGATATGAATGCTACTTGCCCCTACAAAAAACGATGCGGAAGTGGAGCGATCGTAAGAAGCTGGTGGAGGTGCCACTCATAAACTCTTACGTGTTTGTTAGAATGGTGCTGTCGCAGCGGTTTGAGGTGCTGCAGGATCCTGGTGCGGTTTTTTTTATAAACTTCGAGAGACTTCCTGCTCCCGTTGCCGATAAGGACATTGAATATCTAAAGCGCATTATTGGAGAGGGTTTTGAGGTGGAGGTCGTTCAGGAAGCCATAGAGGTGGGGCAGAAGGTTAAGGTGGTGATAGGCCAGCTCATGGGCATGGAGGGAGAGTTGGTTGAGCATCGTGGAGGTCAAAAAGTGCTCGTGCGCATCGAGAATATCCCGTTTAGCCTTATGGTCTCTGTGCCGCTGGAGTTTATTGAGAAGGTGAAGTAGTGAATAGTTAATAGTGACGAGTGGTATTGACCCATTGGTATATAGTTCCATTGTCTCATTTCCAAATTCTCTCATTTTCCCATATTTTAATTACTTTTACACAGTTTGTGAACTATTTTGGCCAATTGGTCGTTTATATAGTCTTATAAATATTTTACAGTGAGACAATTACGTCCTATCATTATACTGCTGGCATTCGTGGCTTTGCTTTCTTCGTGCAATAAGCGCAACCAGCTGCTTTACATGAAAAATGCTGGAGTGGAGGTGATACCCTCTGTAAAGCAGCCCGACCTATACAAAATTCACCCCAACGATGTGCTGTATGTGCAGGTGATCACCCAAGATCCTCAGATTAGTGCGCTGTTCAATAACAAGGGCAATGGGGCTGGACCAACAACCAATATGTACTCCAACGAAGCCAGTTACTACCTATATGGCTATGCGGTTTCTGATAGCGGAAGTGTAAGGCTACCAGTTCTAGGAGTTATTCATGTTGCCGGCTTCACTGTGGCGCAGGCCACCAACATTATTCAAGCTCGTGCCGATGAGTTCTTAAAGGATGGGCTGGTGATTGTTCGGCTGCTCAGCTATAAGGTTACCGTTTTGGGCGAGGTGCGGCGCCCGGGCGTTTATACCAACTTCAACGACAAGCTCACCATTTTTGAGGCTTTGGCACTTGCCGGAGACTTTACCGACTATGGCAAGCGCGACAACGTGATGGTGGTGAGGCCTGGACCTGATGGAAATAAGACGTTCAGGCTAGACTTGAATGACAAAAATATTATGTCCAACGAAGCCTACTACCTGTTGCCCAACGATGTGGTGGTGGTGGAGCCTCGCAAAGGGAAAATGTGGCAGCTGAATGCGGGAACCTACTCCTTTGCTCTTTCTACTATTAGCACACTGATATTGCTGCTGAGCTATATGTCGAAAGCATTGTAGTTACGAGTGACGGAAAAGTGACAGGAGAGTGGAAGTTGTTGGAAGCCTGAAAAAAAACAGGTGAAAAGTAGCTGCGAAGTGGAGATAAAAGCTTTTCTGGAGAAAATAAAATAAGAGTGGTAAGCGATATTATTAAAGTGAACGATTAATTAAGCAGGGTGATTGATGGAAAGCATACCAAGTAACGATAGGCCAGCTTCAATGTATGGGAACGCGCCTGAGGAGGAGCAGCTCGATATTAAGCATCTGATATATCGAGTGTTGGGCAATTGGTATTGGTTTGCCATCTCCATATTTGCCTTTCTTTTTATTGCATATCTCATAAATCGCTATTCGGAGCAGGTGTATAGCGTAACCTCCAGCGTTATTGTGAAGGACGACGATAACTCGAAAGGACTTACTGGTGCTGAAAATCTTATTCAAGGTCTTAAGTTGGTGCGCAACACCAAGAGCGTGCAAAACGAAATTGGGATACTTCAAGCCTATACCCTTGCCTATCAAACCGTATCGCAGCTACCCGATTTCAACGTAACCTATGTTGCTGTGGGGAGACGAAGTATTAAGGAGCAGAAGCTTTACAAGAGTTCACCTTTTAAGGTTATACTGGATACTTCTAAGGCTAACATGGCCAACTACCCAGTTTACATCAATATACTTTCGAAAGATAAGTACCAGCTGGAGATAGATGATGGGATGGGTATTTCGCAGACCATGCAGTTTGGTCAGCAATTTACAAACGACGCCTTCAGCTTTAAGGTGGTGCTGCGCAACCCCAACGACTATACTGAGGACTTGGTAGGTAGGCGCTACTACTTCACCATTAACGACCTGAATTCTATGGCAATTGCCTATCAGGCCAAGGTTACCGTTACCCTCAACGACAAAAAGGGCTCCATTCTTACCTTGGTTAGCACGGGCTACGTAGCAGAGCAGGAGGCCGACTACCTCAATAAGCTCATGGAGGTTTATATTAACCGTGGGCTGGAGGAGAAGAACCAGATTGCTGAAAATACTGTAAAATTTATCGATGTGCAGCTGGCCGACATGACTGATACACTCCAGAGAGCTGAGCAGCGACTACAGGATTTCAGAACCAACAATAAGGTTATTGACCTAAAGCAGGAAGGGGGGGCTCTTTTAGATCGTATTAAGGCATTGCAGAACGAGAAGGGCATGTTTGAATTGAAGGGGCGCTACTATGCCTACCTCAAGAAATACCTTGCCGACCGCTCGGAACTAAATAATCTTGTGGCTCCTTCAGCCATGGGGGTTGACGACCCCCAGTTGGGCATGCTACTCGATGAGATAAACAAAACGTACATTGAGCGTGCGGAGCTGAAGGCTTCGGTAAAGCAGGGAAATCCTGGATTGGAGCAGCTCAATATTCGTCTCGAGAATTTACGCAGCAGTCTAGCCGAAAAGGTCAACAGTTTGATAGCTACCAACATTGTTGCTCGGCAAGATATTGAGGTCCGTATGGGCAAAGTGGAGGCCGAGGTTCTTAAACTTCCCGGCAATGAGCGGCTGCTGATTGGCTTTGAGCGCGACTTCGACCTAATTGATAAGATGTACACCTACCTGCAGGAGAAACGGGCAGAAGCGGCAATTGCTAAAGCATCTAACATTCCCGACAATAAGGTGCTCGATGCGGCATTACCTCAAAATGCCACCATCATCAAGCCCAAGAAGTCAATGAACTACCTCATTGCCCTGTTTGCGGGTGGAGTGCTTCCGTTAGCCATTCTGCTGCTGATTGATTTTCTTAACGACAAGCTGCTGGATTTGAAGGAAATTGCTCGGCATACCAAGGCTCCTGTGATAGGAACTATGGGCCATAACCGCTACCCCAGCAACCTGCCGGTGATAGATAAGTCCAAGTCCACCTTAGCCGAATCGTTCCGAGGGCTGAGGACCAATCTACAATACCTGCTAAGGGAACCGGGCCAGAAGGTTATAGCCGTTACCTCATCGCTTAGCGGGGAGGGAAAGACCTTTATGGCCATCAACTTGGCCGCCATTGTTGCCATGACGGGAAAAAAGGTGCTGCTGCTGGGGCTCGACCTTCGTAAACCCAAGCTGCAAAAGCTGCTGGATATGGAGAGCACCGTTGGTGTAAGTACTTTTCTTATTGGTAGAAACACCGAGGAGGAGATTGTTTCAGCTACCTCCATTCCCAACCTCTTTTTTGCCCCCAGTGGACCCATACCACCCAACCCGGCCGAGCTGCTAGGTTCCGAGCGCATGACCAAGCTGATTGCTTGGGCACGATCAAACTTCGACTACATAATTGTGGATACCCCTCCAGTTGCCATCGTAACCGATGCCTTTTTGATTGCTCGCTTTGCCGATGCCAACCTCTTTGTGGTTCGCTATGCCTACTCATCGAAGGAGGTAATTAAGCTGGTGGACGATATTTACACCCATCGGGAGTTTAAAAATTTGGCGTTAGTTGTAAACGATTTTCAACCTAAACGCAGCTATGGATATGGTTATAACTACCGCTACAGCTACGGTTACAGCTATAGCTATTCATATGGTTATGGCTACGGTTACCGCGACAAGAGCGGTTACTACTCCGATGAGGACGAGCCCAAGCTCACCTGGAAAGATCGCATTAGGCAGTGGTTTTAAAGGAGAGGTTGTTAGCAAATTAGCGGATTAGGTTAGGTGAGCACAACTGCTTTCTCCTGTCTCATTTTTATCACTCTTTGTTGAACATTTGCTTTTCTGTTTTGCTTTATTAGTGAGAAAAAACAACTTCGCATGAGAACGTTAGCCATTTCACTAATTATTCTTCTTACCATGATAAGTTCGTGCAGCAACAAGGTGTATGAACCACTTCCGGTGGTCGACAGCGTGAACATTGACCGTTATTTGGGCCGATGGTACGAAATTGCACGACTTCCTAACCGGTTTGAGCGGGGACTTACCTGTGTTACCGCAACCTATAGCTTAAGAGTCGACGGAAAAATTGAGGTTTTAAATGCCGGTCGGAAGCTGGAGGATACCCAGGTTGAGAGCACGGCAAAGGGGGTGGCTTGGATCCCAAACCCAAATGTCCCCGGCAAGCTTAAGGTTCGGTTCTTTTGGCCCTTCTCCGGAAAATACTGGATTCTGGCCTTGGATAAGGATTACCAGTGGGCAATGGTGGGCGATGATTCCCGAAAATACTTATGGATTCTCAGCCGAACCCCAACGTTGGACCAATCAACTATCGATCAGCTGCTCAAGCAGGCTCAGCAACAGGGGTTCGATGCAAAAAAGATGGAGTTTATTGACCAAGGCTGTTTCAAAAACTAGCAGACCTTCCACTTCCAGCCTAGTTTAAGCAGGCCCCGGTATAATGGCTCTTCGCCACTTTGCTAGGCTGTCGTACTGTAATTATAGCTTTAGAATCTCGAACTTCCAACCCCCGACTTCGGTCTTCCGACTTCCAACCCCCGACTTCGGTCTTCCGACTTCCGACTTCCGACTTCGGTCTTCCGACTCATAACTCTCCTCCACAACGCCACATTTTGATTGGTTATCCGCGCTTTTTGCTATCCGACACTGTTTGCTGCGAAGGAATTAACGCTTGCCTCCGGTTTAAATACTCAATGCGAAGCATAAGGGTGAGCAGCAGGCCGGTGCAGGCCATGGCCCGTATGGCGTATATGTTGGCCAGCGTTCCCTTGTTCGAGAATAGCGAAATACCAGCAACGGCAAACATGGCAAACCAAACGGTAAAGGGCTCGGTGTTTTTACGCTCGGTGAGCATTCGTTTTACCACCGGAAAGTAGGCAATTACCATGATGGTTTGCACTGCAAGGTTGGTGGCAACGTGGTTTCGGGTAACTACCCAAAATATTACTATGGCAAGCACCGCTGCCAGGCACCCCTTATCGAAGCGGGTAAAGCGCGAGCTGGCGTCGCCGTGGAGCAGCACGTAGAGCATCACTACCGATACCATCACCAGGTCGGAGGTGTTGAGTATGTTGTCCATGGGGCTGAAATTCCCGTTGGCGAGGTAGGTGGAGAGGCTTATGGCCACGGCCACCACAAAAAATAGCCACATGGCCAGCGCGGGTTTTATCTTTTTTGTGTAGACAAGCCAGCAGTAGCGCAGGTTTATACCTACGTTGATGGCCAAAACAGCGAACACCGAAATGCTCATAAAAAGTGAGGATTTTAAGTGCTCCAAACTTACACGTTTTTTGGTATCGTTGAGCCATCGGTTAAGAATTGTTTGAGAAATTTGGTAGTGGTATAACCTTCCATTATTTTGCTTTTCCCAGTTTAAAGGCTTGAACTGCTATGGGCTGCTAGACATTTGCCTTATGGTAAATAACCCTGTTTAGGCACACATACCTCCTTGATGCCAGGGGAGGGAAGTTCTTCATTATAAATTACATACCAATATTGTTTATATATTATACCTTTATGGCACATATTTGCGAGTTGGCTGTGCAATGTGGGTGAACTAAAACTTCGGTAATAGTATGAAGAAGATAATTGTGGTTTACTATTCTAGAAAAGGCAGCAATAGATATTTGGCCGAAAGAATTTCGAAAAGTTTAGGCTGTGAATTGGAGGAGATCAGGCCACGGCTCAATGTTTTTCTTCTCTTCCTAATGAACCTTCATTTGGGTATTCGGCCACTCAGGAGCCATATTGGGGAGTTCGATACCGTAATTTTATGTGGGCCAATTTGGATGGGTAGGTTTGTTCCACCCTTGCGCAGCTTTGTCAAGAAGTATCGTAATGAGATTGGCCGGTTGGTTTTTGCTACGTGCTGCGGTAGCACCGATGCCAAGAGAGATGAAAAGTTTGGACACGGGTTGGTGTTCAAAGAGGTGGAAAGCATGCTTAATGAGAAGTGTATTCTTTGTCAGGCGTTTCCCATAGGTCTTGTAATGCCCGACGGTAAAAAGGAGGATACTGATGCCTTTATGAAGACCCATTTGAACGATGAAAACTTTAAGGGTGAGATTCAGGAGCGATTTGAAGAGTTCATTCAAAAGGTGTCTGCAATCTGATTAATTAAAGCAGGATTCAACTCACAAATGTGACTTGGGCTAGTTGCTTAAACGCGACAATTCTGCATTCCAGAAATATTGAATTGAAGAGGATAATTGGAGTTTGCTGGTATCGTTCGATTACTGCGTTGTCCATAAACCAGTCAATATTTCAAAAATTGAGATTTCATCAGAAATATTTTCAAGACACTATTAATAAGAATTATAGGTTATGAAAATTGACATTCTACTATTGAATTCTGCCTGAATGAAGCGTCAATATTTACCGCTCTTCTTTGTAAAATCGTCATTTAGGTCTACCTTCAAGGTCTGTTTCGAACTCTAATTTTTTTAAAAATATAGGATATGGAAAGTCTTAAAGGAACTCAAACCGAAAAGAATCTCCTCAAAGCTTTTGCAGGGGAGTCGCAGGCAAAAAATCGCTATACCTACTTTGCCGAGATTGCAAGTGAGGAGGGCTTTGAACAAATAGCCGATCTCTTTATCGAAACGGCTTTTCAGGAAGAGCAACATGCCAAGGTATTCTTCAGCTACCTAGAGGGTGGTGCCGTGGAGATTACAGCAACCTACCCAGCAGGAGAAATGAGCACTACCGCCGAAAATCTTCGTGCTGCTGCCATGGGTGAGCATGAGGAGTGGAGCGAGCTCTATCCCCATTTTGCTGAGGTTGCCGAAAAGGAAGGCTTCAAGAAAATTGCTACAGCCTTTAAGTTGATTTCTAAAATTGAGGCTGAGCATGAGGCACGCTATCGTAAGTTGTTGGAGCGGGTGGAGGCTGATAAGGTTTTTGAACGCGACGAGGATGTTGACTGGGTTTGCTCCGTTTGTGGCCACGTTCATCATGGCAAGAAAGCCCTTAAGAACTGCCCTGTTTGCGGAAATTCTCAGGCTTACTTTGAAGAGAAGGCTGTCAACTACTAGTTTTGGTTACTGCAGAAAAAATTGAGGCCCCACGCTTGGGGCCTCTTTGGTTTATACTAGAGCCGAAAGACTACTTAGTAATTTTTTTGGACTGGGGAGCAAATTAACGGGAACAATTTACAGTAGTAACCAAAATTAGTGAAACACTTTTTTGTTTGTATTTAACCTTGATGTTGATTTAACTTTAAATGTAACTTGACGTTTAGTAATCTCCCTTTTTGCGTCCTTTGTATCTAAAGTAGTTTTTCTACTCATGTGCAAGGTATGGCGGTGGGATTCCAAAGTCAAGTTTTTGGCACTAAAAATGGCTAACTTTAGTGTAATAAATCGCTACCGTTTGAGCCTTAGTTTTTTAGATGGTGGAGAAAAATGAGCCATTTTTCTTTTTATGTTTTTCTGCCGGCAAACCACTATTTTTGATGGTGATTTTGTTCCCCAAAAAGTTGTTACTCCATGTCAATAATACACGCTGGCGTTCCTGAACGTCCATATTTGTTGCGCTATGCCGCTTTTGCGTTGCAAACTTTTGCCACCCAATCGGCCTTTGACCATCGGTACTTTCCCACCACAAAATTTTCGGCAGTTGGGAGCCAATCTTTACCCATTGGTAATGAGGTTTTTGCCGATGGCATTGTGGTCAATTTCGGGGGAGGCAACATGCGGTTGAGTGAACTTCTCACCTCCTCTGGCACGCTCTCGTTTTTGGTGATAAAGGATGGAAAGATTGGCTATGAGCGTTACTTCGGTGGTGTCGATAGCCGAACTCCAATCCTTACCTATTCCGTAACCAAGTCGGTTGTTGCATCGCTGCTAGCCATTGCCTGCAGCGAGGGGTTAATCGCTAGCCTCGACGATCCCATCGGAAAGTATCTGCCCGAGCTACCCAGCTTTGTTCATCAGCGTACTATCCAGAGTCTCATGAGCATGGAGACAGGAATTCGCTATACCACAGGTAAGTCGCCCAACACCGACATGGTGAAGATGTGGTTCTACAGCGATATTCGAAAGCTCGTGAGACGCATGCAACCGGCCTCAGTGCCTTCAGGAATGTTTCTTTACAACGATATGCACCTACATCTACTAATGTACCTCTTGGAGCGACTTGTGGGTGATGTTTCTGCCTATTTTAACGAAAAGTTATGGCAACCGCTTCAGCCCGAGAACTCAGCCGAGTGGATGATGGATAGCACTCGTTCCGGCTTCCTAAAGGCTGATGGTGGACTGGTGCTTACGGCTAGGGATTTGGCTCGGTTTGGCATGCTTTACTTGAAAAGTGGGTTGGTGGATGGACATCAAGTCTTACCAGCCGAATGGTGCAACCGCGTTGGGCAGCTCGAGAATAGCAGAACCGACAAGGAATACTTTGACCTCTACCGGCAAATGGAGCATCCATGGTACAACCAATGCTTCAAGCAGGAACGAACCTTCTACCGGAATTTTTGGTGGAACATCGACCAGGGAAAACCTCGCAACGACTTCTTTGCAATGGGTATTTTGGGGCAGTTTGTTTACGTTTCACCATCGTCCAATACAGTAATTGTAAGGCAGGGGAACCGCTGGGGGATAAATGCCTGGTGGCCATCCATACTGGAGCAGCTGGCGTCGAAGGAGTGAAAGGTTAATGGTTAAAAGACCGGAAGGCTTTTGTAAAAGGCAACTAATGCGTAGGATTACTCAGTGTTCCAAATGTGACAAGTGACAAAAAAATTACAAGTTACAAAATTGTTGACAATTAGAGTTGCACAAGAAATTAGAACCGAGTTTCTAAGTGCCAGTATCATGAGGAAAGTTCAGTGTAGCCAAATTATGAAATACCACTGCAACCTGCAAACCAATGAATAAATAAATCACCTCGGAGAGGTGGCATGTTTGTAGCCGGGGGTGTTAACCCCCGGAAAAGAAACGGACCAAGCGCAAGCGGTGCGCGCTCCCATGCTGTTCAATGTACCACAGCAACCTCGCACCGCAATTACAAAAGAAATGTAAAACCAAAATAGCCCAAGAGTTAGAGAAATCAAGGGAAGCAAAGGTTAAAGGACTGGAAGGCTCTTGTTTCAGGCAACTAATGCGTAGGATTACTCAGTGCAACTCTGTGTGAACATTGTGTAACATAGTGAAACTATAACCGACCGAAGGGAGTTCGGCAAAGCCAAACCTTCCTAACCTATAGCCTAATAGCCTACAGTCTTTTTTGTTAACACTTCTCCTGCCCACATTCCTCGTTGGGAATCTCCATCTCTAGGGTTACGTGGTTATAACCTTTCTCAACCAGCATATTTTTAAGGCGGTGTTTCAACGCAACTCGTTGTTCCGTCGACAGCTCCGTTCCCATAACAACGTGTAACGTAAGAACAATATATTCAACATCGAGCGACCAGATGTGGATGTCGTGGGTATCCACCACGCCCGGTTGACTATTTACCAGCTCTTCAATCTTTGGGATTGCATCGTTTTCAGGAACGCCTTGCAGAAAAACTTTCATGCCGCTACGCAGGTTCCGGTAAACATTGTAGAGCACCCACAGGGTTATGCCAATGGACATGATGGGGTCGAGCACAGTGTAGCCGGTGAACTTCATTACAATGGCACCCACCAGCACAGCGGCCCACCCAAGCACATCCTCCAGCAGATGCAAGCGCACTGTTTTTTCATTGAGCGATGAGCCTCTAGCCAGCTTGTAGGCCGCAGCACCGTTAACCAGCAATCCGAGAATAGCCAGCCATATCATTCCGTTGGCAGAGGTGGCTTCCGGTTTAAAAATTCTTGGTATGGCCTCCGAAAGAATAAATATGGAACCCAATAGCAGTATGAAGGAGTTCACCATGGCTGCAAGGGTGGAGAATCGACCGTAACCGTAGGAAAACTTACGGTCGCGACCACGTTGCGATAGATTTTGGAAGTACCAAGCCAGTCCAAGGGAGAAGGAGTCACCAAGGTCGTGTAACGCATCGGAAATGATGGCAATACTGTTGGTATAAAATCCACCTACTATTTCAACGATGGTGAAAAATAGGTTTAGCCAGAAGGCTACTTTTATATTCTCGGTGGTGTGATTGTGGTTATGATTATGGCTATGTCCGTGCGATCCCATTTCAGTTCAATCGTTTATTTGCATATCAAAACAGCTGATTTCGGTTTTTGTTTTTGAGTAAATGAAGAGGAGGCTTGTGGCGTTTCAAGGCACAAGCCTCCTCTTTAATGATTGACCTACTGATTGACTATTTTGGCCATTTCAGCCTTTACCTGCATTAGCGTCTGTTCAAGCACAACAAGTTGGTTTTGTGCATCAAACAGGTAGGCAATTTCCTGCATCATGTCAAGAAGGGAGATGTTACCCGCCAAGAATGCGCTTTGCAGGATTCGAGTGTTGTTGTTCTGCGTAAGCGAAACCTTGAGCGTTGACACGCTATGTTCCAGCTGCTCTTTCTTTTTCCAGAGTTGCATTGCCTGCATCAGTACTTTTCCCGTTTGCTCCTGTTGCTCCAGATTGGCTGCAGCAACTCTTACTTTTGCGGCGCTTACTTTTCCATGATTTTGCCAAAGCGGAATGGATATTCCCGCCTGAAAGCCATTGAACGAAACCTTATCTTCCACGGCACGGCGATAACCAATTTCAAACTCCGGTAAGCCTTTGGCCTTTTGCAGGCTCAGATTCTTTTTGGCCACCTCGCTTCCAAGTCCGGCAAGCTGTATTGCCCGACTGCTATTTTGAACCATGTCTACCCAATCATCCTCATTGGTCGGTAGTATAATGCTTGGCATGGTGGTATCGCTGTATGCAACCTCTTTTCCCCCATTCATTTGGGCCAGATTTAGTTCCTGCTCAGCAATGGTGCATAGTAGGTTGGCTTTCCCCACCTCCTGTATTGTTTTCTCCAGCGCTACCTTGTTCAACTCGTATGCTGCGTCGAAGCCAGCGGCAAACCGTTTTTCGAGAAGCGCCTTAAGCGTATCCTGAATGGCAATGCGACTGTTATACTGCTCCAGCAGGTGGTTAGCAGTTGCTTGCTTTATGAGGAGCATGCGGGCATCAAAGGCAATTTGGGAGAGTTCAACTTCTGCCTCCGCTTCGGCAAAGCTAATCTGAGCGTTGCCAGCCATGTGCTGAGCATGTCGCGTAATGGGAAAGGCGAACGACTGTACAACTGCAACCTCCTCTTTGCTGTTATCTTTGCTGTCTCCCCATAGGTAAGCATATTCCACTGAGGGTTTTGCTAAATTATTCTGCGATTTTATGTCGAAGGTGTTGGCTTCAAGGATCTTTTGAATGGCCTGTGCTTTTAGGTTATTCTGCATTATCGCCTGCAGAATACTATCGGGTGCTTGCTGAGCAACGGTAACCGTAGCAGCAAACATCCAACCTATGGTGATTACTCTTCTCTTATTCATTGGTTTTTCCTCCTTTTCCAGTTTGTTTGCAAAGCCATCGATAGGCAATGGGCACCAGATAGATATTGAGCAGCGTGGAGCTGATGAGTCCTCCCAGTATAACCTTTGCCATGGGGCTTTGAATCTCGTTACCCGGGGCCCTTCCCGCTACAGCCAACGGAATAAGTGCCAATCCAGCCGTGAGTGCTGTCATAAGAATTGGAGTTAACCTATCGGCGGCACCAATAACAATGGTCTCCTCCAGCGAGGAAGAGTAAACTCCCGCATGCTTGAAGTGAGAGATCAGCAATATGCCGTTGCGCGTGGCGATACCAAAAAGGGTAATAAAGCCGATTATGGCTGGAATGCTTAAACTTCCAGATGTAACAACTAGGCTGAATACACCACCAATAAGGGCTAATGGAAGGTTGATGAGAATTACTGCAGCTAGTGCTGGGTCTCTAAATTCATGAAAGAGCAGCAAGAAAACGATGAAAAGAGCAACGATGGATGCCAGCATTAGTGTTCTCGATGCTTCGGCTTCGCTTTCGAACTGTCCTCCGTATTCTAAGTGATAGCCTTCAGGGAGCGATATTTCGCTGTTGACCTTTTCCTTTATTTTGTTCACTAGGCCTGCGAGGTCCGAACCCGTTGCGTTGGCAGAGATTACCAATTTTCGCTGAACGTTTTCACGGTTAATGGTACTGGGCCCTGCTGTGGAGGTTACTTCTGCTACTTCCGACAGTGGAATCTTGGTGCCGTCTGTTCCATCAATAAGCGTATTGCGAATGGCCTCAATGCTGTTCCGTTCATCTTGCTGATATCGAACCACAAGATGAAATGCTTTGGCCCCTTCAAAAACGTCGCTTACGGCTTCACCTCCTAAAGCAACCTCCACAAATCGTGAAAACTGGTTGGGCGTGATGCCGTGATGGGATAGGAGTTCAAAGTTTGGCTTAATTTGAAGTTGCGGAATTTCAATCTGCTGCTCTACGGCAATGTCGGTCAATCCGGGAATGTCGCTTATGGCACCCCTTATCTTGTTTGCCGTGCTATACATGGTGGTGAGGTTTGTGCCAAAAAGCTTAATGGCAATGGCGGCTCTGGTTCCTGACAGCATGTGGTCGATGTAGTGACCAATGGGTTGACCTATGGTGAAAACAATTCCCCTGAACTTTGATAGGCGCTCTCGCACCTCCTTGGTAACGGCGGCTTGGTCTCTTTTATTCAGGTTGAGAGGGACGTAGTACTCGCTTACATTCACGCCTAGTGCGTGCTCATCGAGTTCGGCACGTCCGGTTTTCCTACCAACACACACAACTTCAGGAATTTTTAGGAGTTCCTGCTCAACCAGCCGACCAAACTTGTCGGACTCCTCAAGCGAGATGCCGGGCATTGTTTGGCTTGTAATTACAAGTGAACCCTCGTTGAATGGAGGAAGGAAATTTCTCCCCAGCCGTGTAAGCATTACCCCAGTTACGATAAGTAGCACAATGGTGATACCCACAATCCATCGTTGGTGGACGAACGCTTTTCGGAGCGAAGAGGTGTAGCTGCTTTTAAGCCAAGCAACCAGTCGGCTATCTCCGTTCTTCTTCGCCAAATTTTTATCGTTGGTAAGAAGAAAGGAGCAGAGAACGGGTGTTAACGTAAGTGCTACCAGTAACGATGCAAAGAGTGATACAATGTAAGCAATGCCCAGTGGTTTGAGCAGTCTACCTTCCATGCCGCTAAGGAAAAATAATGGGGTAAATGCCACAATGATAATAATGGTGGCGTTGAAAATGGATGCCCTTACCTCCCGCGAACCTTCGTAAACCACCTTCATCTTGTTTTTCCTCTTTTCAATGGGCAACCGGAAGTTTTCCTTTAGCCTTTTGAAGACGTTATCGACGTCGATAATGGCATCGTCCACCAGTGAGCCAATGGCAATGGCCATACCTCCTAAGCTCATGGTGTTGATGGTGAGCCCCATCCACTTGAGCGTGATTATGGAAACTAGCAACGAAAGTGGAATGGCCAGCAGCGAAATGATGGTTGTTCGAAAGCTCATCAGAAATACAAACAGCACCAGTATTACAAAGGCAGCACCTTCCATAAGTGCATCCTGCACGTTGTGAACCGAGGTGGAGATGAATCGCTCCTGACGGAAAATTTGGGTGTTGAAATGCACGGAGTGCGGCAGCGTTTTGCCAATATCCGATAAAATCTCCTCCAACCGTTGAGAGAGGTCGAGCGTATTAACGCCTGGCTGCTTGGTTACGGTGAGAATTACGCCATTTTTACCGTTTATGGAGGCCTTTCCAATTAGAGGCAAGGCTGCACCAATTTTTACCTCGGCAATGTCGGCAACGCGTATGGGAATCTTGTTGCGCATGGTTACCACAATTTTCCCTATCTGACCCAGTTCGCTAGTGCGGGCAATCCCTCTTACGATATACTCCTTGCCATATTGGTTTATAATTCCGCCGGAGGTATTCCTGTTACTTTCGTTGCAGGCATCGAGTACATCGTTTAGCGATATGTTGTAGGCCTGCATTTTTCTAGGGTTCAGTAGAATTTGATACTCCTTCTCTTCACCGCCAAGCACGGCCACCTGCGCAACTCCACCCACGGCAAGCAGGCGTTGTCTAATTTGCCAGTCGGCTATGGTGCGGAGCTCCATTGCCGAAAGGCTGTCGGAGGTTAACCCAATGGATATAACCTCGCCCAGCAGCGATGTTTGTGGACCAAGAGTTGGTATTCCCACTCCCTTGGGCAGTTGAGCGGCTATGGGATTCAACTTTTCAGTTACAATCTGGCGGGCAGTGTAGACCTCAGTTCCCCAGTCGAATTCAATCCACACAACGGAGAATCCTGTTGAGGAGGAAGAGCGCACACGGCGAACATTAGAGGCACCGTTTACTGCTGTTTCTATGGGGAAGGTTACCAGCTGCTCCACCTCTTCGGGGGCCATTCCTGGCGCTTCGGTCATCACCACAACGGTGGGGGCCGAAAGGTCGGGTAGCACGTCAATGTCGATGTTGAAAGCCGTGTATGTGCCACCTATGAGCAGCACTATCGATAGCAGCACTACCAGCAATCTGTTTTTTAGCGAAAATCGAATAATCTTGTTTAACATAGCTGGTTGGTTTAGTGGTTGTGGCTATGTGCGGGAATGGCACCCGACATGGAGGCCAGCTTCATGTGAATGGCTCCAGCCGTTACCACCCATTCTCCGGGCTTAATGTTTCCTTCTATTCTCAGATAGCTGCCATTTTCTCCAGTAATTTTCACCTCCCGTTTTACAAATTGCTCGGCGGCCGTTTGAACATACACAAGAAATACTCCCTGTTCTTCTGTGATGGCTGTAGTCGGAATTACCAGCCGCTTCTTTTCGGATTTTCCGAGTAGGAATACTTTGCCCGTAATGCCGGGCATAAGGCCTGCATGAGCAGGTAGCTTAAAGAAAAGCGAAAAAGTTCGGGTGTCGTTGTTCAATACGGGTGTGGTGGCAAGGCGGCTATCTGTAGATACCATCTTTTCCTGATAGAGAAGTTGTGCCTTTTCTATGTTGCCGATGCTGTTGGCGTAGGATTGGGGCAGGTCAACCTTAAGCATGACATCAGAGGGGTTGAATATGGTGAGAAGTGCGCTGCCGGCCTCAACCACTTCTCCCTCGTTGGGGACAATCTGGCTAATAATTCCATTTGCAGGGGCCAAAACCTTCAATTGGCCATTGTTAATTCCCTTGTAGGGCTCCATGGCCGCCTTGGCATTTTCATACTCTGCCTTGTAGGCTCTAAGCTCTTTCTCGGAAACGGCTCCATCGGTTACAAGTTTTTTTGCGTTGAGGTAGTCCGCCTCAGCCTTTTCGAATCGACTCTGTGCCTCCTTGGCTGCCACAGCCACAGATGATTGTGTAAGACCATCGCCGCTAATGGTTGCCAGCATCTGGCCCTTGGTTACGGCCATCCCCGGAACTAATGTTTTAACGTAGCTTACTCTACCGGTTGCCGGAGCTACCACTGTTTGCTGTGCTGTTCCGGTGGCAACAACTTCTCCGTAGGCCTCAATACCTGCAGAGAAATCGGACTGGAAAAGAGGAAATGCGAGAACTGGAACCTTTTGTTGCTGGAGGGCAGATAAAACAATGGCTCCGGTGGCCGGTGCTGCTGTTTCATGTGCATGCTCTTCACCGCCTTCTCCCTCTTCTTCCCCTTGGTGTGCCGCAGCCGGTTCAGCGAGTGGCTCTTCAGCAAAGTGGATGTGCAGCGGGCTAAATGTAAAGGTAATAGCTTTCCCGTTGATATCAAATGTGCTGAAAGGAATAGCCTCTGCCTCCTTTTCCAATTTTAGCCGAAAAGTGTAGTGTCCAGGTTCCTGAGTTTCGGGAGACAGGGTGAAGTTCTGATTGTTTATTTGGAGCGATAGCTTTGTATTGGTGGCATCTACAGGAGCCCCTGTTTGATAGTTCATGAGAAATAGGTGCAACGTTGCATCACCATCGGCATCTGCCGGGTCAGCGCTCACAATTGCCCTAAGGTTGTTACCAACGGCATACTGAGGGAAAATCTCAACGGGGTTTTCGGGACAGCCCTTATTGAAAAGCGCAAGGGTTTGCTCAGCGGTTAGAGACTGGTGGGCATTTTCTTCGCTGTGATTTTCTGCCTTTGTAGTTTGGTCATTATGGCTACTACACGAAAAGGTTATTGCGGCTACTGTAGCGAGTAGTATGATAGGTGAGAGTTTAAGCATGGTTGTTCAGTTTGAACCTGAGCAGTGAAAATATGGATCGCTTACTGCTAATGCAGAAAACGCCATTTTCTAAAGCCCAATTAATTAATGGGTATAAGATTTATTTCGCCATATGGATGGAGCAGCAATCAGACAAGTGGTTTGTTCCAATTGCTGAAGCGTTGGGCGAATCCTAAAAGTTTGGGTGAACTAGCAAACGGGTGGTGCTCGGAGAGCCTGCGTCCAAAATATTGGGGCGGAGTGTAGAACGGAAATGCAACGAAATAGGTAGGTGCGGGCAGGCTGGGAGGGAACTTGATGGATGGTTAGTTCTGTAGGAGCAAATGCCAGCGATAAGCTGTTGAGAGAGAAAATGTCGGTAAGCGTACAAACAGAGTGGTCACGTTCGCTTTGCGATTCAGCCTCCAACACCTGACAGGCCTGATGGCTATGAACCTGAAACATCTCAACAAGGCATGACTCTTGCAGCTCGCTGTGATGATGATGGGGTACAACCCCATGAACAAAGAGCAACAGGTAGGCTATGGCCAGAAATGGAAGGGCGCGCTTTTGCTTCATTTAGTATGAAATCGAGCCAAAGGTATCAGTTTTCTTTATTTGGACAACCCTTGAAAATATGATTTTTAGCATCTTAGACAGTTCTTTTTAAGCATTGTTTACCTCTGCGCTTATCTTCATACGCATGGAATTCCATATCTTTAGGCATTAAATAACTAAGATGTCGAAACTCATTGTATATAAAGCATCGGCTGGCTCCGGCAAAACATTTCGCCTTGCAGCCGAATACCTCAAGCTGGTGCTTACCAATCCTTTTGCTTACCGGAGAATACTGGCCGTTACCTTTACCAATAAGGCTACGGGGGAGATGAAGTCGCGCATACTGGGCGAGCTCTTTTTGCTATCCACCGGCGAACCATCGGGGTTGGCCAAGGAGGTGAGCCGAGACCTTGGCCTTTCGCTTGGTGTTCTTTCCGAAAAGGCAAAGGTGGTTCTGGGACTTATCCTTCATGACTATTCTCGCTTCTCGGTTTCCACCATCGACAGCTTTGTGCAGCGTGTGGTGCAGGGGCTCTTGTGGGAGATTGGTCAGGAGGGGAACTTCGACCTTGAAATGGATGAGCAGGCGGTGCTGGAAAAGGCTGTAGACACCATGCTCGACTCCGCCGCCTCAAACCCTACGCTGCTGGAATGGCTTTACCGCATGTCGCGTGGAAGGGTTAGCGAGGGGCAATCGTGGGATGTTCGCGATACGCTTATTGGCCTCGGTCGCCAGCTTTTTAATGAGAGTTTTCGCACCATGGATCAGGCGGAGGTGGCCGATTTTACAAGCCGCGATAAGGTTAACCAGCTGCGGCACGAGCTGGAAACTTTGTGCCGGGATGTTGCCCGCCAGCTGAGTGCATTGGGCAGCAGTTCCGTGGATGCCATCGACCGCAGTGGGTTGAGCGCATCGGACCTTGTTCAAGGAGCTAAAGGGCCATACAGTTTCTTTCATAAAATTGCTGCCATTTCAGAAAAGGATGAGCAGCTGCCGGATATGAACAGCTATGTTCGGAAAGCGTTGGAGGATTCCTCGATGGAGGCATGGTGTTCCGGCACAGCAAAAAAGGATGTTAATCGAAAAGGGTTGGTGGCCAGCGTAGCTTCAGGGGTGCTTCATCCTTCGCTGGTTGAGATTAACAACCTATACAACGAGCGTGGGCTCGACTTTCACAGCGCTCAAATGTTGCTGAAGAACCTCGATACCTTGGCCTTGCTGGGTGATATTTGGAATACCATTCGAACGCAGTCGAAGGAGGAGGGATTTCTGCTTATATCAGATACGGCCATGCTCTTGCGCAACTTTGTGAAGGATTCGGATACCCCGTTTGTGTATGAGAAGACGGGCATGCGATACTCCAGCTACATGATTGATGAGTTTCAGGACACATCCGTAGTTCAGTGGGAGAATTTCTTGCCGTTAATTGTGAATAGTTTGGCCGAGGATGAGTTCAGCATGGTGGTGGGCGATGTTAAGCAGTCGATATACCGCTGGCGCAGCGGCGACTGGCGCATACTCTCGGAGGGGGTTGAGCGCGACCTTGCCACCTTTGGCGTCGATGTGCGGAACATGGACAGGAACTTCCGAAGCCTGTCGGAGGTGGTGAACTTCAACAACCACTTTTTTACCAGAGCGGTTGATTTTGCAACCGATTATCTCCTGCGGGTGAACAAGGAGCTCTCCTCCAACCTTGCTGAACATTTTGGACAGGAGCTGCAGCAGGCCTATGCGGGTCTTGAGCAAAAATCTACGGTTCAAACGAAGGAGGGCAACGGCTATGTGAGGGTGGATTTGCTGCCTGTAACGGGTCGGAGCAATACCGATGAGGAGGTTGCTCTGGAGCTGCCACTGCTGATAGAGCAGCTGCAGCAGCGCGGGTATGCCCCCGGCGACATTGCAATTCTTGTTCGTTCAAACTCCGATGGACAAAAGGTGGCCAACACGCTGCTGGCTCACAAGCGAGCCAATCCCGGTTCCCCCTACCTTTTCGATGTGGTGAGTCAGGATGGACTTCGCCTTTCCGCCTCTCCCGTGGTAAGGCTCTGCTTGGCGGCATTATCGCTGGTGGTAAACCCAGCCGACGGTGTTGCAAAGGGGGTGCTGCTCCGTGAACTCTCCACTGTGAATAACCCCAATGAGGATGCTAGGGAGTGGCACAGCTGCTTTACAGGCATCGATTTTGGTGCGATTGCCGAGTGGCTTGCCTCCCTGCGGACGCTTCCGGTTCAGGAGGCGCTGGAGGAGGTGATTAACCACTTCTCGCTCTTCCAGCTGAGGGGCGAGCTGGCCTTCTTGGCCGAGTTGCATGAGCAGGCCACCAGCTTCTCGCGGAAGGGACATCCCGATATTGCCCAGTTTGTGCAGTGGTGGAAGGAGAAGGGGGTCAATGTTGGCCTCTCGGTTCCCGAAAAGAAAACTGCCATCACCATTCTTACCATTCACCGCTCCAAGGGGCTACAGTTTCCGGTGGTAATTATTCCCTACTTCTCGTGGCCAATTATGCACTCCTCGGGAACCTTTCTCTGGGTTAGCCATCCGGAGCCTCCCTTTGACCTTATTCCCAAATACCCCATAAAAACTTCGAAGCTTGCGGAGAAAAGCCATTTTGCTGCTGCTGTTGCCGAGGAGAAGTTGCGTGCGCTGGTGGATACGCTCAACATGGTTTATGTGGCCTTTACTCGACCCGAGAGAGAACTCTACGTTTTTGCTCCTGCTAGAGGGGAGGAGAAAATTGGGGGGAATGGCAGCGTGAACGATGCCGCTCAGCTGCTCGACGAGGTGCTATTTTCTGGTGCCGATAACTTTTGGAAGAAAAACAGTGGCGTTACGGTTTCGGGCGAGGAGATTACCCGCTTTGAGGTTGGTGAGCCGCAACCGGTGCACTTTCAGCGGGATTCTGCCGGCGAGCATAGCATCCCCATGACCACCTATCCAACCGGCGCTGTGCCTCGTGGCATACGCCTAAATCTGGAAGCCATCGACTTTTTCCTGCCCGAGCCATCGGAGCGTTCGAAGGTGGTAGGCTATGGAAAGTTGATGCACGAGCTGCTCGCCTCCATTGAAACGGTTACCGACCTTCCGGAGGTGATTGACCAGTTTGTACGTGAGGGGCGACTGTCGGAGCCCGAGAAGCTGGAGCTGCTTCCTCGGTTCCAGTCCAAGTTGGCGCTGGCTCCGTTCACCCAATGGTTTTCAAAGGAGTTTCAGGTGTTGAGGGAGACTACCATCCTAACACCCGATGGAAAGAGCTACCGCCCCGACCGTGTAATGGTGAAGGGCAACGCCGCCATTGTGGTCGACTTTAAGTTTGGGCACGAGGATGCTGCCCATGCTGTTCAGGTGCGCCGCTACGCCACGCTGCTCATGCAAATGGGCTACAGCCCCGTTGAGGGTTTTATTTGGTATGTGGATGGCGATAAGGTTGTAAATGCGATGGGGGTATAAGAATATTGAGCTACATGATTGACTTCCCCTATCAACTTTGCTGGGGAGGCGGTCTAATGGATTAGGATGTGCTACTTCTTAATAAATTACAGTTTTCATTTATTTTTTCAAGAGCATTTATAAACTCAGAGGTGTCTAGAAAATAACTGGGATATGCTTTTTTTAAGGATCGTAATGAACTTGATGAAAACAAAACAACTGCATTCTCATTATTCAGTATGGATTTTTCAATTTCTAGATATTCCTCAGAAGCTTTTGCAAGGTCATTCCTTAGAAAACTATTAATCTGAACGTTTTTTTCTTTTATGTTAATATTAATGATATAGTAATCTCCAGAAAATTTTGTAGTTTCAATTTGATTTACAGAAACCCTAAGTGCTTTTAAAATATCAATTACACTTAATCGAGTTGATTGATATTCACAATCAAACATTAATTCGGCCATAGTTTTTGAGGAATGCTCCTCCAAAACTGGTAAATTTTCTTTAATTGCAAACAAAGAACTTACAGTCTTAAAAAATTCTAACCACGCATCGGGTCCTTGACTTGATTTTAAAGATGTTTTTGTAATTAACCCTGCTGTCTCAACCGCTGTAGCCCAATTGTGTTGTAGTTTAGTTCTAATCTGTAATTCAAGTTTTAGACCATTATATTTTTCAATTTTTGAGCTATATGTATAGATATAGTGAATACTTCTATATCCAGAAGGCTTGGGTCTATCAATATAATCATTAACTTTTCACTACTGTCCGACTAAATTTAGAATAACAGGTTTTTGACTCTGCACACCAATAAACACGGGCAGTATTCTTGTTGCGTAAAA
>DATKVT010000077.1 GCA_035529935.1 Williamwhitmania sp.
ACTATAATGAACCTTGTAAATACCTTTGAGCTAAACTACGGGCAGCTAGTTAAAAGCAAAATTGAAGCAGCACATAACCTCCTTCTAGAAATATCGAAGCAACCAAAGGCAAACATCCGAGAACTTGCCAACAGTGATCCGCAAATTCAACAATTTGTAAAAGAGGTTTCCGATGATGGTATTGCAACCATAAAGCGATTCGATAAAGCGAAGGATACAACCAATAAGATTGTCCATAACGCAGAGACAGAATCGACGCATACTGTTGCAAACTCTCTGAAAACTACGTGGATAATGGGTATTGGCTCAGTTATCATTTCGCTACTCATTGCCTTTATTTTCTCCAGCCGAATTTCCTCTTCTGTAATCAAACTTAAAGAAATTGTAGAGCAGCTAAGTAAGGGTCGACACCCTGATGAGCTGGAGATTAAAAATCGCGACGAATTAGGAGCCATTGCACACTCCTTAAATACCCTAATTAAAACATTGAAAAACCTCTCCCACTTTGCGGCTGAGGTGGGTAATCGGAACTTTAAAGCCAACTATGAAACACTTGGTGAGGATGACATGCTTGGTAACTCACTGATTGAAATGCGCAACAAGTTGGAACAGGCCGAAAAGGATGCCGAAGACAGAAGAAGGGAAGAGGAACAACGCGTATATGTAACCCAAGGTATGGCCAAGCTGGGTGAAGTGCTCCACATCAACTATGAGAGCGTTGATGATATGGGTTACGCCATAATTCATTTCCTAGTAAACTACCTCAAGGCTAACCAAGCCATATTTTTTCAAGCAGACTATTCAAATCCCGACGACCCATACCTCGAGCTAAGGGCGACATATGCATACGACCGAAGAAAATACGTTAAAAAACGTGTGGCCATGGGTGATGGACTTGCAGGGGTTTGCTTCTTTGAGAAGCAGAGCATCTTTTTAACTGATGTTCCTGAGGACTACATCTCAATCTCCTCGGGCTTGGGTGAAGCGCTGCCTAGAAATATCTTTATTGTCCCCATTCAAGCTGACGAAAGAGTTGAAGGGGTTATAGAGGTTGCCTCGTTCCATATTTTGGAGCAATATCAAACGGAGATGGTGGAGCAAATGGTAAAATCCATTGGCATTACCCTAAGCAGTATGCGAATTAATAATCAGACAAAAAACCTGCTGGAACAATCGCAGCGCATGGAGCAAAAGATGAAGATACAGGAGGAGGAGATGCGAAGCAACATTTTGAGGCTAGAGGCTGAGTTACTAGAAATGAGAATGAAAGAGGAGGAACAAGGCAACAAAAAATAATCATCATAGAGATGATATTTGAGATTAAAAGGTTCTTCGATTAGGTTTATTAATTAGGTTTATTGATTAAGATTAAGATTAAGATTAAGATTTTGGAGTTAGCTGCCAACAAAACAAATGTTTTTGTTGGCAGTTTTTTTTGATAGTAGCAAAACAGCGAAGATTGAATCGGAAGGTTCTTCAATATTTAGAGTAAAAACCATCCAGCTCGTCGGGGTAATTCCCCAGCTCATCGGGTTTAACTGGTATTATAGTTAATCGTGCCATACATTTGCTGCAACAAAGGAAAGTCATTAACTTTAAACTCTCGATCATGGAACGCGTATGTTATAATCACCACAGACCCAAAAGAATGAAAAAAGCTGTTTTCGGACTTCTCGTTATTGCTGCAGGCTTTATTTGGCTTGGCTCAAACATGGGATACGTTGATGATACTACCCTGCATATCATATTTTCCTGGCCAATGTTGCTGGTTGCCATTGGACTTACCAACCTAGCCGAGCGTGATAGCCGTTTTACTGGGATTGTCCTGATTCTGGTGGGAAGTTTCTTCTTAGCTCCTCGGTTAATTTCAACACCCTATAACTTTATTGGAATCTACTGGCCAGTGCTCATAATCATTCTAGGAATAATGATTTTCTTCAGTGCGCTCACCAGACGATTTTGGGGTCATCACCGATTCCATAGATACTCAGAAGTAACCACCAATGGCGACTTGGACGAAATGAATATTTTTGGTGGTTCCAAAAAAAAAATAAATGACAAAAACTTTAGTGGGGGTAGGATTACCAACATCTTTGGCGGAGCCGAAATAGATCTCACTAAGGCAGATCTGGTTCCTGGCAAAAGCGTCTTGGAGGTAACCTGCATTTTTGGAGGCATTTCGCTTGTAGTTCCCTCCGACTGGTCGGTTCAGGTTTCAGTAGTGTCCATTCTCGGTGGCTTTCACGACAAAAGATCAACCATTAACAACCATGAGAATCCTGATAAGGTGCTCATAATTAAAGGTGCTGCTGTATTTGGAGGCGGGGAAATCAAGAGCTATTAATCCTCGACTATGGATCATTCGGTTCTTGTAAATCGACAATATCTTTCCTGGTATGGAATAGCTTGGAGCATGCTTGTCATACTCCAAGTTTTCATCGTAAGCTTGAGCGGAGGAATTCCTTTATGGCCCATATTAATTGATAGCATTGTATCAACCTATCTTTTTGCCCTGCTGGGAATCCCAATTTGGTATGTAGTTCAATTCTACAAGCCAGAAAAGGCCACCATATTTAACCTTATCATTAATCAGCTGACGTTGGCAATTCCGATCGTTGCTGGATGGCATTTTCTTAGCACCTACCTCGTGAAGGAGCTAACGGCCTCTTGGCCCACCTATGAATTATTTCTTGTCCAAACACTTCCAGTAAGAATTGCCTCTGGAATATTTCTATACCTAACGCTAACGCTTATTTACTACCTCATTATTTACTACAACAACCTTCAAGATAAAGTAAAAAGCGAAGCAAGACTTCAGGAGATGCTTAAAGAGGTGGAGCTGGATATGCTAAAGTCCCAGATTAACCCTCATTTCTTATTCAACAGCTTAAACTCCATCAGTTCTCTAACCATTACTGCGCCTAAAATGGCAAGGGAGATGCTTGTTAAGCTATCCGATTACCTGAGGTATTCGGTCTCCATGGGTAAAAGCCAAATAACAACATTAGGTGAGGAGATAGAAAACATAAAGCTTTACCTTGAAATTGAGAAAATTCGTTTCGGAAGTAAGCTCCTCTTCTCCTTCGATTTGCAGGACGATATTTTGAATGCAACCATTCCAGCCATGATTCTTCAGCCATTGTATGAAAATGCAGTGAAGCATGGAGTTTATGAAAGTACCTCGGAAATAGTAATCAGAACCTCAGCAAGGCTACAGGGTAGCATACTCACCCTGCGCATCACCAATAACTACGAGCCTGGGGTTCCATCGAAGAAGGGAGCCGGAGTTGGACTTAAAAACATCAGCGAAAGGCTACGCCTGTTATACCATAACGAGCAGCTCCTACAAGCAAAAAAACATGATCAACTTTTTGAAGTAATAGTTTCCATTCCTCAGGTTAAGCAGGTTTAACACTTGCACCAGCCTACACTTCTTCTGGCCTTTAAGTGGCTTGTATGTAAATAGTTGTTTTGGGAATCCTAATAAAGCTGAACCAAGTGAATGTAGATGGTAAAAAAATTAGAACCTTGCTTGTGGAGGACGAAGAACCAGCCAGGGCAATTATAAAAGAGTATTTGAAGACCTTTCCCGATATTGAGATAATTGGTGAGGCTGCTGATGGTTTTTCTGGTGCGAAGGCCATTAATGACCTCAAACCGGACTTGGTTTTTCTCGACATCCAAATGCCAAAACTTACTGGTTTTGAACTACTCGAATTGCTCGACCACCAATGCCTAATTATCTTCACCACGGCCTACGATCAATATGCCATAAAAGCGTTTGAGATGAATGCAGTTGACTACCTGCTGAAACCATTCTCAACCATTAGATTCAATGAAGCCGTAGAGCGTGCCATTACCCGATTTCACTCGATAAAAACCGATGTAAAGGTTACCCAAGCACTCCTAAAATCAGCAGACGAATCTACGGAATACCTTGAGCGCATTGCCGTTCGAAAAGCCGGAAACATAGAGGTTATACCTGTTGGTGAGGTAATTTATTTAGAAGCCGATGGCGACTACGTGGTGCTCCACACTGCCAACGGAAAGTTTATGAAGGAAAAAACCATGAAATACTTTGAGCAGCATCTTCCAACCTCGGCATTTGTAAGAATTCATCGCTCCTACATAGTGAACGTGGAAAAGATCCAGCGGCTGGAACTTTATGAAAAGGACTCCTATCTGGTGGCGCTAAAGAATGGAGAAAAGCTTCGATCGAGCGATGCTGGGCAAAAGTTGTTGCGGCAGCGGTTAAATCTATAAAAAATTGGGGCGGTAGAATTTACCGCCCCAATTTTTTTACCTTAAACTAGTTGAAAGTTGGCAAGAACGAGTAATCCTTGTCATACTCCATCATCTGCTTAACAAAATCGGTGGGATAAGTAACAGTTACATCTACAATCTTACCATCCTTAACCACTGGGGTGAGCACTGGATTGATAAATCCGGCATAAGGAGCCAAATTCAACTTTTTATAACGCTCCAAAACCTCCTTATGCAGCTGTTGATCAACCGGAACACCATATGTCTCAACTAAATTTTTCCCAGCCGCATAATCTCCAGTGGATTTAATGCGCTGAACCTCTCTAAGAAGTTGTCCAAATAGAGTTCGCAACTTCTGATAATCGTTAATCTTGAAGTAGGTTTTTCCATCGCGAACCACCTTCTCAATCACATTGTCGGCCTTTCCTTTAGCGTAGCACCATTCAGAGATTAAGGCCCGGTCGCGCATGTGCGCCTCCTCAATGTTTTTTCCCGGTTCAATTCGTGTAAGCTGCGTCATTAAACCATTGCGAATATACTGGTTATACTCGGCCTTTGCAGCATCATACGATGGTAGTACTCCCAGCTCTTCCAGCTTTGGATCGGCAATAAAGTATAGCGCAAACAGGTCGGCACGAGCCTCCTCCAGCGTTGATCCGTAATTTTTGAGCTCATCGCCCTTAACGCCGGGGGCTAGCTGACCGGAGCCGTGACCCAAGCACTCATGAAGGTCGGTAAGCATGTTGCTTGCGATGGCGCCATACTTTTTGGCCAGCTCAATCTCCTCCTGAGAGTAGGCAAATTCATCAATAAAACCGTCACCCAGCGAAGCCATATCGTAGGAGTGGGTAATGTTTTCGATGGTTACGCTCTTCGAACCATAATCCTTCCTGATCCAGTCGGCGTTAGGAAGGTTTATGCCAATGGGAGTTGATGGAAAGCAATCACCACCAAGGCAGGCCACTGTAATTACTTTGGCCGTAACACCCTTTACCTCCTTCTTCTTATACATAGTGTCGGTGGGAGAATTATCCTCAAACCATTGGGCATTTTTGCTAATAATTTCTGCCCTTTTGGTTGCCTCAATATCCTTAAAGTCGACTATCGATTCCCACGTCGCCTTGTAACCAAGTGGATCTCCATAGGTCTCAATAAATCCGTTAACAAAGTCTACCTCGGAAGCGAAATCGGAAACCCATGCAAGATTATACTTATCGAACATCTTCAAATCGCCTGAGTTGTAGTAGTCAATCAAATATTGAATAGTCTCCTTTTGCTTGTCGTTTTCTGCTACATCCTTTGCCTTACCAAGCCAATACACAATCTTCTCAATGGCAGAAGAATACATTCTACCCACCTTCCAAACCTTTTCTACTAGCTTGCCATCCTCCTTCACAAGTTTAGAATTCAATCCATAGGAGATAGGCTGAGTATCTTTTGGATTGACCATTTTGGCATAGAAAGCCTCCACCTCCTTTTGGGTAACGCCTTCATAAAAGTTTACCGCCGACGATGTTACCATATCAACGCCCGCCTTTTGGTCTAACCGGTAGCGGGCCACGTTGGGGTCAAAAATAATTGGCACCAACATTGTTTGCATCTCCTCTTTTGTTCCTAACTCCTTTGGAAAAAATTTATCTGGAGTATTCTTCACCAAATCGGCAAAGTACTCCTTGGAGAAACCTGGAAGAAACTTTTCGTTAGAATAGTGATGATGAATTCCGTTGGAGAACCACACTCGCTTTATATAAACCATAAATTTTGCAAAATCAGGCTCATTTCGATCACCGGTGTAGCCTGAGTAGATGGCATCCAGCACTCTCCTTACGGCAAGGTTGTACTTATAGTTCTGGTCCCAAGTAATATCGCGCCCCGATAAGGCAGCCTGGGAAAGGTAGTAAACGAGCTTTTTCTGGTCGAGCGATAAGCTGTCAAAATCGGGAATCTGATAGCGTAAAATCTTTAGGTCAGCAAATTGATCTATCTGCCACTTAAAGTTTGTATCATCATTTTTCTTGTCCGAAGAGCAAGATATTACTCCCATTAGTGCAAGTGTAGCCATTGCTATTACTAGTTTTTTCATCTCCATCCATTTTTTCATTAGGAACGAGTAAAGTTAATCCTAAATAATGCAGAAACAAGATTATGCTATTTTTCTCTGGTATCTGGCGGTTGTGGTAGCTGTCGCTTCTTGGGTTTTGAAGGGTTTCGTAGGTCAAGGTCCGATTGTAAAACCCACATGCCCTTAATGAATTTGAAACCATCGTAGGAAGAGTCGGGGCCGTAAAATCGCAAATCACCAACATACTCAGAGTGAGAGGGACTTAGGTGATCAAAAACAATCATATCTGATTCGGGAAGGTAGCGCATCATCATGGTTGCTCTGGCCGAATACTCAAAAATTATCCTGGAGAAGATCTTTTTACCATTATTGAAGATGGGGGCACCAAAAACAGGTCGGTTTTCCGAATCAAAATGGAGCACTTCAATAACTCGCTTACAGGTAAAAATATTATTAAGGTCAACACCCAAAAGGAAATAGTAATTGGTTCCCGCCATCTTCTTCTCGGCTATCTGATAGTAGAGGGCGCCAAACCACGATTGTGGGCCACAGATTTGGTCAGCAGGGTTTTGAATCTTGGCACGGGAGTCGTTGAGTTCAAAAAGCGAAACCGCCCCGCTCTTCCTATTTTTTACCTGCAGAAAACCAAACATTTTTTGCGTACCTCCTGCCTGAGGAATGTTCCAAGTAAAGATGCGGATTAGCTTATCATCGGAAACAACCTTTCCTATGTGGGCGAGCGAATCGAAGGGATAGTCAAACGAGTTCTGTTTACTAAGAAGACCCTTAAGTGTTGACCAGACCTTTTGGTTTAGCCTGTTCGATTCAGAATAATCAGTCTGTTTGGCAACCTCATCCATCAAGGATTTAAGAGTGCTTTCACCCTGCTTTAAGGTATCTCCGGCCATTTGCTGGCCCACACTCTCAATGGGCAGCAATGCAAGCGAAACCATGGTTATTATGTTAACTAGTCTTTTGAACATAGCTTGAGGTTTGTTGTTAAAATGACACAAAAATACAGAAGCATGTTAGCTAACGAAAAGATTCGCAAATTATTTTCATGGAAAATGCTTGCCGGTGTCATTATTGGTGGAATTGCTGGATTTGTCTACTTCCACTTTTGGGGCTGCCACGGAACCTGTCCCATCACTTCATCACCGGTGAAAACGGTAGTATTTGGCTCCATCATGGGTGGCCTGTTGGCCTCCTAGCCTTTCAGCTCATCTAGCGACGAAATAATTGCATTGCAAGCCAAACGAATCTGCTCTTCGGTGATAATAAGCGGCGGAGCAATGCGCAAGGCCGTATCGCAAAATAAGAACCAGTCGGCGATTACCCCTCTGTTCAAACATTTTGCAATGG
>DATKVT010000078.1 GCA_035529935.1 Williamwhitmania sp.
CTCATTCAAGCAGCAACCTAGTAAATTCGATGAAGTTAGGGAAAGTACTTTTAGTTAATTTCCTAAATCGAAGTGATTCAACTACTATTTATTATGCAAAATTACGGTTGCAATAATTTGCATATTGACAACCATGTGGAAAAGAACACTATACTTGAGACCATGGTTCATTCGTATGTAACTAAGTATTAATCCTAACACTACTTGAGGCCCGCCAAGGATAAACGAGAATGCCAGAATATAATATACATTTCCAGTAAAATTAGATGCATGCAACAATCCGAAAAGTACTGATGAGCTGTAAAAGAAGTATTTGAACTTGCTCGCAATAAATAATTCTATTTTGTTTCTGGTAAACTTGGTTACTAAAAGGAATAAGCCGAGCACAAAAACGGATAACGATATGGCCATTACAAACTTTAATTTGTATATAGAGAATGCAGCCATCGCTATTGCTGTGGTTGAAAATAGAAGAATGCTACTCCACTTAAACCGGAGCAACGATCGAAAAAAAACCTCCTCATAGAAAGGACCCAGTAATACAACAAATAGGATTGTCATCTGTGGCGACAATCCCAACTTAGGATGTACTAGGTGAAATGTTTTGCAAACATAAAAATTAATTACTCCAATTGCAATGGATGCCATAAAATAGAAGAAAAGTAAAGCTATAAACTTTTTAACTGATAGCTTTCTGCTCTCGCAATAAATCGGGTTTTTCAGGTAACTAATAAATGAATTCATTATGTTTAATTTTCAATACAGATCGCATAAATAATGCGATCTGTATTGTTTAATGAAGTTAATTACAAGTGAGAAAAAAAGTCAAGAATACCACAATCATCAAGAACTCTTCTCACGTAATCACCAGCAGCAGCACCAGCATTATAGCCGGAAGTAAAATCACCACCATCTATCGTTACCATTTCATCGTTACTCAATGCTACCATCATGTAGCAATTTATTTCAGTTGTTTTCATAATCAAACATAATTTAGAACACGTGTGTTACAAAACCCCAAATAGCACCAGCCACTGTTTGAATTCCATTGCTAGCAGCTTGAACTTGAGCATCAGTCATAGCAACTGGTGCCTCACCACCATTAATATCCCTTTTTTCAATTAGAGATAATTCAACTAATTTTACTTGTTCCATAACAAATTGTATTAAATACCAAAAATAGAAGACCCTCTTTCTTTACCCTGCTGAGGTTAGCATTGTAACGTTACAAATGCTAAGGTAGTTGCCCAGCGTCCATAAAAAACGGACGGAAGTAAAAAACATCCACCATTACTCTCCACAAACTCTTTTTTGCTTAATGGTTTCATAATGCATGTCAATCTAATATCATAGGGCTGTTCGTAGTAAAAGGATCTCTCGCTCTTGGAGTACAAGATTGGTGCACCATACGATTTTAATTCATCAATAAGTTCGTAAAGACGTGCCCGCTTTATGCCAAGCCTTACTGCAAAATCATCGGGCGTACCCGTTCTCTGCTCGCTAATCAGCTTATGCATTAAGCTAATTCGGTCGATATACTCAAATACTTTCACTTTGCATTACTATTGGTTAAACAATTGGAGTATCTAATTTTTGGTGCTGCCACATTTTGCAAAAAAGCCCGTTGCTTGAGGTTAACCCATCAAATGTACCCTGTTCCTTTACTTCGCCCTTTTCGAGGACTACAATATGGTCAGCAAGGGCTATGGTAGATAATCTATGGGCTATTACTATTACTGTTTTCCCTTTCTCCCTCATCAGCTTAATGGTTCTTTGAACATATCCCTCTGCAATGGAATCGAGCGATGAGGTTGCCTCATCAAGTATGAGAATTTCAGGATTACGGTATAGCGCACGTGCAATCGCTATGCGCTGCTTTTGCCCACCTGAAAGTGATGTGCCATTCTCTCCAAGATAGGTATTGAACCGATTGGGTAACTGCTCAATGAATTCGGTCATCCCCAGCTGGTTGCAGATATCCATTACCCGCTCAATATCGGGAGTAAATTCCCCTACTGCAATATTATCAACAATATTGCCATCAAACAGGTCTATCCTCTGAGGAACAATAACAATCATTTCTCGCAACGACTCATTGGTGAAGTAACGAATATCATATTTCCCTAGATAAATATTACCGTTTTGTATTGGATAGATATTTTGTAGAAGGGAGGTAAGGGTTGTTTTGCCACAGCCACTCTCGCCAACTAAAGCAGTAACCTTACCAATTTCTATTTTAAGGTTCAACCCCTTAAAAACTTCAACCCTTGTTCCATACCTAAAATCTACATTTTGAAAATGGATGTCACTAATATGCTCTGCTCTTAGCGGAATTTTATTGGTCTCATCCTCTACCTCCAGATCAAAAATCTCAAACAGACGGTCAGAGGCAATTTTGGCATCCTGATAAGTTTTGTTAAAGCCAATAATGCCTGAAACAGGGCCAGTAAAGTATCCAATTACTGCATAGAATGAGAGTAGTTCGCCTGGAGTTACCGTATTTTGCAGCACAAATCCGGCTCCTACCCATAGCAATACAATTGTTATTACCTGTGATATTAGCCCCGATGAAGCTGTTGAGAAAATACTATTAATTCCTGAACTGTATATGGCTTTTAGTAGCGATACAAACCTCGTTTCGGTTTTTAGGTTGGAGAATTCTTCCAGCCCAAATCGTTTAATTGTTAAAACAGCATTAAGCGATTCGACTAAGTGGGCTTCAAGTTCAGCAGAATTTTCCATTATCTTCCGCTGAACTTTTTTATTTAACCTGTTTAAGATAAAATAGGTGATTGCATATAGAGGGATAACAATAAGCATTATTGCTGCAAGCTTCCAGTAAAAGGTAAACATAAGTAGAAAGGATACGATAAGTATAAGGATATTTACAATAAGATTTACTGTAACATCGTTAACAAAAAGTCTAATTTTTACCGCATCATTTATTCGTGAGATAATTTCGCCAACCCTCATGTTGTCAAAGAACGATTGAGGAAGCCTTAATAGGTGCTGGTAGTATCCTAATATTAGGGTTGCGTCAATTTTCTGACCTATCTTTAAAATGAAGATTGATTGAATAGTACTTAGCAAAACCCTTATCCCTACTATGAAAAGCATAGCAATACCAAGGAGGTTTAAGAGGTTAAGATTTCCACCGGGTATTACATAGTCAACAATTTTTCCAATATAGATTGAGGTAGAGAGACCCAGAATAGCATATAAAATAGCCCCAATAAGCGCTTGCACTAAAACTCCCTTATGAGGTTTTATAAGATGCCAAAACCGTAAGGAGGTAGATGCCTTTTCAGATTTTGGCTGAAAACCATCTCCGGGGACAAGAAGAACAAGAACACCAGTCCATGCTTTCTTGAAATCCTCATGTGGAATTTTATGATATTCTCCATAACCTGGATCCATAACTTCAATGTAGTTGTCCGTTACTTTTACTAGAACTACATAATGTTGAAGTACTTCCTTTACAACTATATGGGCAATCGAAGGCAACGGTATTTTAAACAAGTTTTCCCATTCACCCCTTACCCCCTTCGCATGGAAACCCATCTTCTGGGCGGCTTCAATCATTCCCAGGACATTTGTTCCCTTTTTATCAGTTCCCGCCATTTGCCTGATTTTTGCAATAGGTAGGTTTAGCTTATAATGAGCGGCAACAGAGGCTAAACAGGCTGCACCACAATCAGTAATATCACGTTGTTTAATTTTCACAGGCTATTCGGTTTGTTGAGTGTTACTATAAGGATTAAACCAGTTATCGGCTTTATCAAAGAGCAAATCGTATAATGAACGCTGGGTAACAATTATTCTTGAAGAAATGGTCATTCCTTTTTTAATGTAACCCTTATACCCGTTTTTTAGAGAGAGATAGTTTTCTGAAAGACTACATTTTACTCTAAAGTAGGCTTTATCCCCATTCTCCATTAAAATATCATCAGATATTTCATCAATTTTTGCTGGTAAAAAGCCCCATTGGTTATAGTTAAAGGCACTTACCTGAAGTTTTACCTGCTGATTAACTTTTATATAACCAATGTCTTCAGGTCTAACAAAGCAAATGGCTATTAACTCACAATCAGGTGATATCTCAGCAATGCTCTGATTGGGGTAAACACTATTCCCAACCTGTAACTCATTGCTCTGCTGGATAGTCCCTTTTAACGGGGAAGTAATAAAATGCTCGGATAGCTCTGCGTATGAATTATTAAGATCTGCTTCTATTTTTTGAGTTTCCTCTTTAAGATTGGTTAAAGTACTCTGCCAATCAGATATTTGCTGGCTCATTACTTGGTTGTAGTGCAGTTGCTCATTATTTAAATTATAGCGACTGGCCTCATAATCAACCTCTGCAATTACTTTTTGTTTATATAGTAAGGTATTTCTATCATGCTCTTCTTTTAACTCTTCGATCTTTCTTCTTGATATTGATAGCTGCCTTACGAACTCATCCACCTCCTTGCAGTATTTTGGGGTTTTTACGAAATTCTTGTATTTTAACTTTCTGTTAAAATCCAATTTAATTAGGGTGTCTAAATCTTTAATGAAAAGTTGATCCTCTTTCATATTATACTCGAGGGCTCTAATACTTGATTTTATTGGTAAGGTATCAAGAACAAGAAGTGTATCGCCTGCTAATACTTGTGAATCATTTCGGAGATTGGTGTAGATAATCTTTCCGCTAAGAGACGAGATAATAGGTTGCTTTTCGATACTTGCTTGAATTAACCCAGATGTTTGAACGGTAACATCTACATAGATCAATGGTAGTATTACTAATATCGCTATTATCGCAATAATTATTATCCAAAGGATAGATTTACTTTTACTTGTAATCCCATGTAAATAGGACTCTATTGAACTTTGAATGATAAAAGAAGGATAAATTTTATTTTTAGAAGACATGTAAGACACATTTATTATTAATTCAAGTGGGGGGCAAATAATATTTTTATTTTTGTAAAGACGCACCAAAAATAGTAATAGGTATTAAATATCAAAATGTGATTTTATTTTTTTAGTTTTTTTTAATATTAACAATCGAATTTGTGAGTAGGGAGCAAGAAAAGCAGTGCATGCTGGGGACTGGCTGACAGACTCTGCTTTTGTGCGTGCTGTCTTTTCTATCTGCTTCACTTTGTAGGAATTTATCTATATTCTCAAATTACCTTGCTGCTAACGAGCGTATAAACGCAATTGTGTCTGTTTCGCTAACAGGTGGAATTAAATTGCTCCAAATGCAAATATAGAAATCTTTACCACAGCTCCTTTAAGGCTACCAAAATTTAAAGACTATCTCTGGTTTTAGTTTCCGAAATGCCATAGAATTTAGCTTGTCCCAAAGCGTGTCGTAAAGCCTACAAAGGAAAAAAAACAGCGGAGGGGGGAGGTGGTTGCTGTGAGTTGTCATAGTGGCAGAAACAGCAAAACTTATACTATGAACACGATTAAAGAGATTATTGACCACAGCTGCTTTATCCTCTCCTTGATTCTTCGCAGCTGCTTTTCCTTCGTAATTCTACTGATGCTTTTTGCCGGAGGTGCCGTGGCGCAGCCGGTGGCTCAGGTTGTAAAAGGCAAGGTGGTAGATGGGGAATCGCAGGTATCGCTACCCGGAGCCAACGTGGTTATTCTCGACACCGATCCGGTGATGGGAGGCGTAAGCGATGCAAATGGTAATTTTAGGATAGCAAACGTTCCCGTTGGCCGCTATAATATTCAGGTCTCCTTTGTGGGGTACGATCCGGTTATTGTCCCGGAAATTCTTGTTACTTCAGGTAAGGAGGTGGTGCTCAATGTCAACCTTCGGCAGTCGGTTGCTCAGCTCGATGGGGTTACCGTTAAGGCCCAGTTGCGCAAAGATAGGCCGCTGAACAACATGGCGCCAATTAGCGCCCGCTCCTTTACGGTGGAGGAGACTCGGCGCTACGCTGGTGGTCTCGACGATCCTGCTCGAATGGCTTCCGCCTTTGCTGGTGTTACCGTTGGCGACATTCAGGATAATGCTATCATCATCAGGGGAAACTCCCCCAAGGGCGTTTCGTGGCGACTCGAGGGTGTTGAGGTACCTAACCCAAACCACTTTGCCGGTGGGAATGTGGCCGGGGGTGGTTTTGTGACAATTTTTAGCAGCCAGATGCTTGCCAACTCCGATTTCTTTACGGGCGCATTTCCGGCGGAGTATGGCAACGCCCTCGCGGGGGTGTTCGACATGAAGCTGCGAACGGGAAATAGCGAAAAGAGAGAAAGCACTTTTCAGGCTGGGGTTATGGGAATTGACATTGCCTCCGAAGGGCCCTTCAAGAAGGGTGGGAAGGCGTCGTACCTGTTCAACTATCGCTATTCCACAACGGCCATCCTCTCGAAAATGAAGGTGATCCCATCTGATCAGGTTCCGGCATATCAGGACCTTTCGTTTAAGCTAAACTTCCCAACCGCTAAATCGGGAACATTCTCCCTTTGGGCCATTGGTGCCATCGACAATAACAAGGAGCCGGAGGAAGCTGATTCCACCAAGTGGAATGAGGACTGGGATAGAGTTTGGTATCGCTGGGACTTATATACCGGTGCCATTGGTTTAACTCATCGCCTTACGCTTGGCACCCAAACCTACCTAAATACAACTGTGGCCGCCTCAGGTACATCGAACATGATGGATATGAAGAGGCTTGGTAACAATCTTATACTGCGCCCCGAAGGGTTTTACAACGACGATTCATGGAGGCTTACCTTTAGCACATTTGTCAATAGGAAGGTGTCGTCACGCCTTACCCTTAAATCGGGAATTGCGGTCAAGCAACTATTCTACAGGCTCAACCTGAACGGAACCATCGATGAAGTCCCGGATACCTATCAAAACTTTGTAAAGGAAAACGGCAATAGCACATTTGCAGAGGCTTACGTTGAGTCGAGATACAGCATTGGCCGCACACTTTCGTTAGATGCTGGTATAAATGGTTCCTTCCTTTCGCTCAACGGCGATTACTCCATCGATCCTCGCTTTGGCTTTCGCTGGGCATTTGCACCAAAACATGCGCTGAGCTTTGGGTATGGAAAACATAGCCAGATGGAGGAGCTAAAGGTGTATATGGTGCGTAGCGTTGAGAATGGGAGCGTCTCTCTTCCAAATAAGGATTTGAAATTTTCGCATGCTCACCATTTCGTTCTCGGGTATGACTGGCGCATTTCGGAGAATATTCGAATTAAGGTGGAGGCTTACTACCAGTATTTGTTTGATATTCCTGGCATAGCAGACAGCTCCTATTCCATGATAAACTTTAAACAGGACTGGTCGTTTCACAACGCACTCAAAAATAACAGCGTTGGCAAGAATAGGGGGGTAGACATAACGCTGGAGCGCTTTCTCAATCGGAACTTTTACTACCTGCTTACAGCCTCCATTTTCGATTCGCGCTACCGTGGCGATGATGGTGTGTGGCGAAATACGCGTTACAACAAGCGGTATGCCTTCAATGCGCTGGTGGGAAAGGAGTTTTTTCTGTCGCGCAACCGGGTGTTTGGGTTCAACGTTCGTCTAAACTACATAGGAGGCGAACGATACAGCCCAACCTTAATCCAAAAGTCGCTGGCCGAAAGGAGGGTGTTTACCGATGAGTATAGGGCATTTGAAAAACAGTTCCCCGATACCTACTACCTGGATTTCTCGTTAACCTACCGCACCAATCATGGAAAGTATTCTGGAACGTGGGCTTTGCAGATAAAAAATGCACTGGGATCGCCTCAGTATTGGGGTGATTACTACGACTATAAAACCAATAGTCTTAAAAGTGGTAAGATAACCGTTACACTTCCCGTACTAAGCTATAAGGTCGATTTTTAGAGCGTTGGTTATTCGCTTGTAAATTAACGATTAAGGAGCACCTATGGTGGAGTAAACATCAATGGGCGCTCCTTTCATTATTGTTTGCACCTTCAATGGTGATGCACCTGCTGTAGTCAACTTAATATGACTATCTTTGCGCCTTCAAAAAAAAATGGTGCAATGATTACAGTTGACGGACTTACGGTGGAGTTTGGTGGAACAACCCTTTTCAAGGACATTTCGTTTGGCATAAACGATAAGGATAGAATTGCCTTGATGGGGAAAAATGGTGCGGGTAAGTCTACCTTGCTGAAAATTATTGCCGGTGTTCGAACGCCCACCCGCGGTAGAATCTCGGCGCCCAAGGAGGCGGTAATTGCCTACCTGCCCCAGCACCTGATGACCGAGGATAACCGCACCGTTTTTGAGGAGACGGCACAGGCTTTTGCCCCCATTTTGGAGATGGAGCGCCAGATTGAGGCCATGAACAATGAGCTGGCAACCCGAACCGATTATGAATCGGAGAGCTACTTTCAGCTGATTGAGCAGGTGTCCACCCTCTCCGAAAAGTACTACCATATTGAGGCCATCAACTTTGATGCAGAGGTTGAGAAGATACTGCTTGGACTGGGGTTTGTAAGGGCGGACTTTACGCGTCCAACCAGCGAGTTTAGCGGTGGCTGGCGCATGCGCATCGAGCTGGCCAAGATACTGCTGCAAAAGCCGGACCTCATTCTCCTCGACGAGCCTACCAACCATCTTGATATTGAGTCCATTCAGTGGCTTGAGGAGTTCCTTACCAACAGCGCCAATGCTGTTATCGTGATTTCGCACGACAGGGCCTTTGTGGATAATATTACCACGCGAACCATTGAGGTTACCATGGGACGCATATACGACTATAAGGTAAACTACTCCAGCTATCTCGAGCTACGGAAGGAGCGACGCGAGCAGCAGCAGAAGGCCTTCGACGAGCAGCAGAAGATGATTGCCGATACAACGGTGTTTATCGAACGGTTTAAGGGAACCTACTCCAAAACGCTACAGGTTCAAAGCCGGGTTAAAATGCTGGAAAAGTTGGAAATTGTGGAGGTTGACGAGGAGGATAACTCGGCACTTAGGCTAAAGTTTCCGCCATCGCCACGCTCGGGAAGCTATCCGGTAATACTCGATGGTGTTTCAAAAAGCTATGGTAGCCACAACGTATTCTCCAATGCATCGCTCACCATTGAGCGGGGCGAACGGGTTGCGTTTGTAGGGAAGAATGGCGAGGGGAAATCGACGCTGGTAAAGGCCATTATGGGTGAAATCGATTTTGACGGAACGCTCACCATCGGTCACAACGTTATGATTGGCTACTTTGCCCAGAATCAGGCCTCCATGCTCGACGAGGAACTCACCGTTTTTCAAACCATCGACGATGTGGCAAGGGGTGAGATTCGCAATAAAATACGGGACTTACTTGGAGCCTTTATGTTTGGTGGCGATAATTCGACCAAAAAGGTGAAGGTGCTTTCGGGTGGGGAGCGAACCCGGTTGGCCATGATTAAGCTGTTGCTGGAGCCTGTTAACTTTCTCATTCTGGACGAGCCCACCAACCACCTCGACCTTAAAACCAAGGATATTCTCAAGAGCGCGCTGATGGACTACGATGGAACGCTTATTCTGGTGTCGCACGACCGCGATTTTCTCGATGGCTTGGTAACAAAGGTGTATGAGTTTGGCAACCATAGGGTAAAGGAGCACCTGAGCGATATTCGCGGCTTCCTCGAAACCAAGAAGATGGAGCACCTCAACGAGCTGGAGCGGAAGTAATCCAATCTCAGTCAGGGGGTGACTTTTTGCATTTGAAAATAGTCACCCCCTGACTTTGCTAAAGGTTCTATTGGTTTACCTCGGGGTTTACATTTTCCATAATTTACTACATTGGGTTCGTACTTGTAAGGTAGCAACGTTCTTCAGGAAGAAGTTCTTGAACATGTTTTTTAACCCTCGTATGTTTGCGCAGTGGTTATTTTACACCCAAACGTATAGAGAAAAAGGTAAATTTGAATATATAACCAGAAAAGAAAGCATGGGATTAGCAGCTAACCCGGTCAAACAACAAACCTCTCGGACTTATTTGAATTTTACCTCCCATTCCAAAGTTACACACATCTACCTTTGGTGAACGTGGATAATGCTATATTTACGCTGCCAACTGGATGGTGGGCGTGTGGATTAGAATCTCCATGCCAGTGGAGAAATCGCTATATTAGTTGGGCAAGGCTGTTGGTATTAAAAACGTAAGGTTATGCTAAGATTTATGGACTTCTTTTTTTTGAAACTGTTCAATACTTTTTTTCAATTTGGCAGGAATGAAAGCAGGGCAAAACATAGTGCGTTTCTTTATTTAAGTGCTTACCTATCTCTATTAATAATCTCAATTGTAAGTATATTGGGTCGTACGATAAATTGTTCTTTGAGCCAACAAATGGGTCATCCTTCTCTAGTTATCTGGGGGATAATTTTTATTGTGAGCCCCATATTATTAAGTTTACGCTATTACCGTCATTTTAGTATTGCTTCCATTATTGATTCCTACAATTCCATGGGGAGTAGCAAACAAAAACTCATAACTGCAAGCTATTATGCAATAGCGGTGGCAATACCTGCTTTAACGTATATTTTATTCTTTTAATTGTCAATTCTGAAGGGGAACCCCCTGCGGGTCTACACAACCAACCAAACGCTCGGCCTAAACTAGCTTTCAACTCCTATCCCAAGGTAATACTTGCTTGCTATGGCTATGCAGCTCGCATTTATCTACCCAAGGCGGTTGGTATCTTAACAAATACAGCCTAGAAAACTGATTTTGCAAACGCATACTTTGAAAACAGTTTTCCCTTCGTTGATTAAGAATCTAAATATGTGTGAATAATGTAATTAATCGTGAGAGTTATGTAACACAATGCCTTTGCACGGTATCTACATTTGCATTATAATTATTCTAATGTAATTTTAACACAAGTACGATGAAAAACTCCACCGAATTAAAGGGAAACTGGAATGAACAAAAGGGCAAGCTCAAGCAAAAGTTTGCAACACTTACCGACAACGATTTAATGTTTGAAGAGGGCAAAAAGGAGGAGATGCTTGGACGACTTCAAATTCTTTTGGGTAAGAGTAAAGAGCAATTGCACCAAATTATTGAGGCACTTTAGCAACAATAATTTACCTGAAGTCATCGCTTGTCGATATTCGATGAGCGATTATTACTTGTGTGCAAAAACAACATAAGAGTTGAGCATAGAGAATTTTGTCCACAATTAATATGTTGAATTCAAAGTCAATTGAATCATCTTATCTAAGCATGAAACCCGTTAGCTCGGATATAAATTGTAAAGCTCGTGGTTCCTATTTAAAGGACTACAATTTTGCTTTGGCTGCTATTTTGGAAATGGAGCTACAGAGTTTATGCTTTATCCGCTAAAGCGTTGTTTTGGTGCATAGGAACAGTTTATCGAGCGAGAGGTAAAAACAAGCAAATTTTCAGAATCACTTTGGTCACTATCAGTACTTGTGTAGCAAATTATTATGACAAAAATGACCTACTCAATTCATGCAAAAAAGGCAACAGAGAATGTGGTTCAAATCTATTTTCCTTTTTCTTGTTGTTTCGCTACTAGCAGGTGATCTTGCCACTGCACAGGTATCAACAAAGACAGATTCAACTCAAGTTTATAAGGATATCCAGACCTATTCAAAACGTGGACCCTTTAGAAAATTCATGTACCGAATATTATTTAAGCCCGTTGCATCTTCACCGCTAAAACGGAACAGAAAAAAGGATAGAGGAAAAGAAGAAAAGAGATCATACGGGTCGTTTGACGGGAAGATAATTAGGAAAATCAACATAATTACCCTCGACCCATTCGGCTATTCTATTAGTGATACAAGTGCTAAACCTCAAAACTTTGTATACAAAGCAGGAAATAGCGCGCATATCAAAACAAGAGAAATCACTATTCAAAACTTACTACTATTTGGCAAAAACGATAAATTCAACTCTCTATTGGTGAATGAATCGGAGCGATTAATTCGTAGTCAATCCTATATCCACGATGTTTCCATTACCGCTGAGATGGATCGCAGTTCATCCGATTCTGTTGACATTTATATTCGAGTATCCGATATTTGGAGCATTACTCCAGATGGGTCAATTTCAACTTCCAGCGCTAAAGGCGTCCTAACCGACCAGAATTTTTTAGGAACAGGGCATGAATTTCAAAATGCCTGTGCGCGAAACTATGCCGATGGAAGTAGCTTTTTTAGCACCAAATACTACGTACCAAACATCAAGAATACTTTCATAAACTCGACATTGCATTACGAAATTGATGGTAGTAAGAGTTATACCAAAATGTTTTCCATCGACCGTCCATTCTTCTCACCTGTGGCTAAGTGGGCTGCAGGAGCAAGTTTTTCGCAACAGTATAGCAACGACTCCATTTACACAAGTAACTCGCTATCCGTCTTACAAACCCTCAAATACAACACTCAGGATTACTGGGTCGGCAACGCAATACGACTATTTAAAGGTAATACAGACTTTTACCATGTATCAAACTTTATCACTACCATACGCTTCTTAAGGATTCGCTACATTACCAAACCAGATGAAACGGTGGATTTGGATCATTCATATTTCAATGAAAATATGTACCTCGCTAGCATTGGCCTTTCTACAAGAAAATACATAAAGGATAAATACATTTTCAAGCAAGGAGTTACGGAGGATGTGCCCATCGGAAGCGTATATAGCATAACAACAGGTTATCAGATAAAAAACAGCATCGAGCGCCTATACTTTGGTTTTCGTATTTCTATGGGGAACTTATACTCCTTTGGCTACCTCAGCTCTAATTTTGAATATGGAACATTCTATCGTGCATCCGCTGTTGAACAGGGGGTTATATCTGCCGGCATTATCTATTTCTCTCCCCTGGTAGAATTCGGTAGATGGAAATTTCGGCAATTTGTAAAACCGCAGGTGACCATCGGCATACAACGATTCGCCTCCGATAGTTTGACGCTTAAAAACGGTTATGGCCTCGATTCGTTTAACAGTTCTGACTTATCGGGCACAAGTAAACTATTATTTACTATACAAACGCAATCATACGCTCCTTGGAATTTTTACGGATTTCGTTTTGGACCTTATCTCACTTATTCCATAGGCATGCTTAGTGATGCAGTATCTGGTTTTAGAAAAAGAAAAGTCTACTCCCAGCTAGGGTTTGGAATCCTAATCAAGAACGAAAATCTCATTTTCAGCACATTCCAAATTTCTATTTCCTACTACCCTATAATTCCAGGTATTGGACCCGATGTCTTTAAGCAAAATGTCTATAGAACAACGGATTTCAATTTTAGCGATTTCGACATTGGAAAACCAGAAACAGTTGCATACCAGTAAAGCAAAAGCACTTACTAACTTCTAAACAACAATTTACATTTTGAATGTGTGAAAGATGTAACTCTTTCCAATAGTTGTGTAACGCTTTCACAAACAAGGAGTCTCACCTTTGCAGTATTCAAATACCACCGTAAAGAAGACAAGAAGCCATGAAAAATTGTGAAAAAACAGCTGATCGAACCACAAGGTCGAAGCAGAAAACTGAAGCTACAAGCATTGGTTTAAAATACATTGTTAGCAAGTACTTGAATAAAATTATTGTAATCTGTTGTCTTGGAGGATTAGGAATACTCACCACATCATGCGTTCCTGCATATGTTGAAACAACTCCAGCAGCCGTTGTAGATGTAAGGCCTGCCCAACCAAGTAATCTCTATATCTGGATAGAAGGGGACTGGTATTGGAGCAATCAAAGACGTACGTATGTTCAGCACAATGGCTATTGGTCCTTACCGCGCAATAATCGCACTTACCAAAAAGGATACTGGCATTCTACCCCACGTGGACAACAGTGGAAAAAGGGTGAATGGAAACGCAACCCTTCAAAGGGGAAGGGTGGTAACCGTCATCGATAATTCACTAGACCAATGTGAAATAGCCGGCCAAATTTGAAAAAAAAGAACAGCGATATAAGAAAGAAAGTTGATGAACCCAAAGAAGGAGGTGTCAGTAAATGAAATGTACTTGTAGTAGAATTCAACCACAACAGGAGTAAATTCGGAAATGCGGTTGCAGATTTTACGGCATAAAATGTCAAATATAATCATCAGTACAATTCAAAATGAACCTCGATTGATAGATAAGAATGAGTAATTCATTTGGAATAAATGCATTTTAACTCACAAAAATTAATCAAATGAAAAAAACAATATTTATGATTGTGATAGCCACACTTGTTGGCAGCACAATTAACGCTCAAAACAGTGGAACAGACACGCGTGATGCTCTACATTTTGGTCTCAAAATTGGAGCCAACTATTCAAACGTATATGACACCAAGGGAGACGAGTTCAAGGCTGATCCAAAATTTGGGTTTGTTGCAGGAGCGTTTGTCTCAATTCCCATAGGTACTATTCTTGGAGTGCAACCCGAAATCCTTTTCTCTCAAAAAGGGTTCAAGGCAACGGGTGTAATACTAGGCAACACCTATGAATTTACTCGCACAACAAGTTACATTGACATACCCCTACTCATTGCGATTAAACCAACCCCAATGATCACGCTACTCGCAGGTCCTCAATACTCGTATCTGATTAAACGACATGATAAATTCACCTCTGGAACTACCACAATTGATCAAGAGCAGGAATTTGAGAATGATAATATAAGAAAGAACCTCCTCTGCTTTATAGGTGGCTTGGACCTCAACTTCGATTCCATGGTTATTGGGGCAAGAGTTGGTTGGGATATAACCCAGAATAATGGAGATGGTAGTTCAGTAACTCCTCAGTACAAAAATGTTTGGTATCAAGCTACTATTGGGTTTAAATTCTAGCTTCAATATGCTTCTCAACAAATCATAATCTGTGGCATCAAAAAATTGCACAGTTGATTTCAACGAGGAGGATAAATTGTTGTAGATTAATAATTAAGGAAACAATTTGGATGAAGGTCATACACTATGTGGGGTTGGCAGTGATTTGATTCAACCCCGCATAGTCCATCCAGCTAATCGTTTTCTAATTCAAAAGGTGATGAACGGTTTAAAATTAATTATTGGAGGGGCTCAGGCACTTACTTGCAGTGGTAGCCGACAAGAAATCATCTCACCTTTAATCGTTTTATTATAAACAGTTTAACAATACAAAACAATGGACTCAGGAAAAGTATTTTTAGGTGTGCTAGCAGGTATTACTGCTGGTGCTTTGCTCGGTATTTTATTTGCTCCGGCAAAAGGATCAGAGACTCGGGAAAAAATTGTACGAAAGGGAGAAGAAGAGGCCGGCGCTTTACAGGAAAAGTTCGACAAATTCGTTGATAGTATTTCAGAGAAATTTGAAAAGATTATGGAAGAGGTTTCAGAACTTACCCAAAAAGAAAAGTCAAAGGCCGAAGAATCCGAAAAAGAGGTAAAATCACATTAGGATTAAAATTTTCTTTGGATAGCATTGATTTTGACTCAAATATTAGGTTTGGATGGTATCCCTGTCAGGGTTTTATTTAAAAATAGTAAAGCAGATAATTAGGTTTGATAAGGTTAAGTTAGGTTTAGTAAGGCAAGTTTGACCCTGACAGGGCTTTTAGGATGTTAAACGATACATACACAAGCAATGGATAGAGTATTAGTTAAAACCAAGGCCCCTCTTTTCAATGCAGTACCGCTCACCTTCGATTTGTCCTCCAGAATAGAAGAGTTGAAACTCACTCCCTTCTGGACTGCAGGAGGTTTAAATGCAATAAAATTCAATTATGGAAGATAAAATAAAGCTAGTTGAAACGTTGCTGGAACGAGCCACCGAATTGGGGAAAACCAGTTTTGAACTGGCCAAACTTAAGGCATTGGACAAAACATCGGATGTGGTATCGTCGCTGATTCCGCATTTCATTGTTTTGCTATTGGTTGCATCATTCCTGCTTTTTTTCAACTTGGGAGCAGCACTATTGATTGGCAAAATTTTGGGCGAAATCTATTGGGGATTCCTTGTGGTCGCCATCTTTTATCTATTTGTGGCATTGGTGATATATTTTTTGTTGCGGAAATGGTTCAAGCGAGTAATTGGAAATTTTATTGTTAAACAGGTTCTTAAGTAATTGCAATGGAAAAAATAACCTCTACTTCCGAACTTAAAATGGCCATTCAACAATTAGAAGGTAAGCAAGCAATGGAAGTTCAGCTACTGAAGGATGAGTTTCATGACGTTCTTAACACTACCTTAAAAAGTATACCCACATCACCATACCTGATTGAGAATATTATAAATACAGGGGTTGGGCTAGTAACTGGCTATATCTCAAAAAAGCTAATTGTGGGCACGTCAAGTGGCAGCATAAGAAAAATTTTAGGTTCAATGCTCCAATTTGGAGTCACAAATGCAGTAGCTCAGCATTCTGGTGCGTTTAGATCAGTCAGCCATCTCATCTCTAATTTCTTTCTCAACCATAAAAGAAAAGAGAAAAAGAGCAAAAGCCAAGATGGACAATAAAATAAAATTGCCGTTCTATGCTAAAACAAGCATAATACTTGCAGGGCTTCTTATTGCCCTTACGATGCTTTATCTTGCCCAAGAAATAATTATTCCGCTGGTTTTTGCAATCATTATAAGTATAGTACTCCGTCCGATTGTTCAGTTTCTCGTTCGAAGAGGAATAAACCGAGTCCTATCCATTATTCTTACACTTTTTCTCACATTCGTTGCTATAGTTGCTGTTGGAGCCCTTCTCGTTTCCCAAATGAGTAAGTTTAGCGAATCATGGCCCACATTGGTGGATAGACTAACTACAATGCTCAACGAATCAATCACATGGGCATCCGGATATTTCGACATTAATCAATACAAAATTCTGCAGTGGATAACAAAAACCAAAGGCGAACTGTTAAATATCGATAATACTATAATTGGACATACGTTAGTTTCTGTAGGAAGCGGAATAATGGTATTGCTCCTGGTTCCGGTTTACACGTTCATAATCCTTTACTATGAAAGGCTCCTCATTGAGTTTATCCATAGGCTTTTTGGCGAATCGGTTCAGCCCCAGGTGAGCGAAACTCTGACTCAAACCAAAACAGTTATTCAACGATACCTAATTGGTTTAATTATTGAAGCGGTGCTGGTAGCAGCATTAAACATCACCGTTCTACTTGCTCTTGGGATTGATTATGCAATCCTGCTTGGTGTTATTGGTGCTCTACTAAATGTAATCCCATACATAGGCGGGATTGTGGGGGTGGCACTACCAATGATGGTTGCGTTAGCCACCAAATCGACAGGCTGGTACGCCATATATGTTCTAGTCTTATATTACATAATCCAACTAATCGACAACAATTACATTGTTCCAATAATTGTGGCAACTAAGGTTAAAATCAATGCACTTTTCTCCATTATTGTTGTAATTGCAGGTAATGCATTATGGGGAATTTCGGGAATGTTCCTTTCCTTACCCCTCCTAGCAATTGTTAAACTGATCTGCGACCATATTGAACCCTTAAAACCGTGGGGCTTTTTATTGGGCGACACCATGCCTCCTTTACTTAAAATGAAATCGATTAATCTTTTGCGATCAAAAAAGAAATCCACACAATAAAGGGGAATAATCAAGTATAATGTGGGAAGTTGGTTGAGTGGCTTAATAACTGTCCTGCCCATGAGTGCATAAAGGTTGCATGGACCTGTGGCTCATAATTTATGCTCGTCAAGAGCAAAGCGCCACAACCTAATCACTCGTAATGGGTAACTATTTTGCGGCTGCAAAAAGTCACCTGCAAACATGGTAAAGAAGGGTTAGTAGCTAAAACTTCATCATAAACGTTGCACCTTCCCCCTCCTTTGAGGTAGCGGTAAGTGTTCCTCCATGCAGGCGCATTATCTGTCGGGAGAGGCTTAGGCCAATGCCTGTTCCACTATCCTTTGTGGTAAAAAATGGGGTGAATATTTGATCTACATTTTCTGATGAAATACCCCCTCCGTTGTCGGAAACGGAGATGTATTTGCCGTCAGCGTTTTCCCCTGCCCGAATTTCAATTGTGCCGTTAGGAATATTCTCCAGCGCCTCCATTGCATTTTTTGTAAGGTTTAGCAATACCTGAATGAGCATTTTTTCGTCGCCATTTACCACCAACTGGGCTGTTGGAGGAGAGGTCTCCATTGCAATGTTACTCATCTCTAATAACGGTTTTGCAAGTTCAGCATGCGTGGTGAGGAGGTGAGCAAGGTTAATTGCTTCAAAAACAGGTTTGGGCAGCTGGGTTAGGCTGCGATATTGCTCCACAATGGTATTTAATCCCTTTCCCAATTTTTGGATGGTATGCAGACCTTTGAGCGTGCTGTCCACCAAATCGGTGGTTACCAGCAGTGGCGAAATAGGTTTCTTATCTGGTTCATACTGGTTTATCAACCCCGATGAAATCAAGGTGATGGGGCTTACCGAGTTATGAATTTCGTGGCGAAGAACCCTAATGAGCTTTTGCCAGGCATCGAGCTCGGTTTGGTCCACCTCGTTTCGAATATCCTGAAACGAAAGCAGCTTAACGTATTCTTCCTCCAGCATAAACTCTGTAGCCTTTACCGCAATTTTTTGAGGACCATTTACTGAAATGTGGCTCAGCAGCTGCTGCTGTCCGGCCCTTATGTTGCCAATGAGCCTGTAAAGCGAGGGAATCTCTACTTCAATTGAAGAAACGTGGGATATCTCATGCATGCAGAAAAGGCGAAGAAATGCTTCGTTGCATAGCAGCACCTTCCCCGATGCTGATATGGCCAATATTCCTGTAGCCGAGTGCTCAATGGTTCGGCGGAAAAAGATAAAGTCCTTCTCTTTTTCGAATAGCACTCTATTGAAAGCGCTAATCACGCCGTTGAAGCTTTGGTGTAATTTTCGAAAGGTGGGATCGTTTTTATAATCATTGAACACCAGCGTTGAATCCTTATATTGAAATGCCGAAAAAAAGTGGGCTAGGTCTCTGTTCGTCTTGTTGATGTAGTAGATTAAGTAGGCTAGCACTGCTGGCCAGAGCGCAATTAGCGAACAAAGCGTAACCACCATATAGCTCTTCTTCCAAACCCAAATGGCTGCAAGGGGAATAGTTGCCAAGAGAATTGCTAGAAGAATAATGGTAATGTAAAACCGTTTATATACCATGCCTTTTCATTTTATCGTAAAGGGTTGAACGGTTGATGCCTAGCATTTGCGCAGCCTTGGAAACGTTGCCTCCGCAGCTTTCCAACGCCTTT
>DATKVT010000079.1 GCA_035529935.1 Williamwhitmania sp.
AAAAGATTCTCGAACTCGATTCTTCTGCCATAGTGCTATTTATTACAGCATACGGTGATGCCGAAAAGGCCGTTAAGGCAATAAAAGCGGGGGCAACGGATTTCATTCTCAAACCTTGGCAGAACGAGAAATTGATAGCCACGATCTCCTCTGCGTTAAAGTTACGCATGTCGAAAGATGAGGTAGATACCCTAAAGTTGAAGCAAAAGGCCTATACGGAGGCCATCGACCAACCCTTTACTGATTTTATTGGAGAATCGACCAAGATGAAGGAGGTTTTTGCAACCATACAAAAGGTAGCAAAAACTGATGCAAACATTCTCATACTAGGAGAGAACGGAACAGGAAAAGAGCTGGTTGCCAGAGCACTATATCGAAATTCGAATCGAAGAGACGACATTTTTTTAAGCATTGACCTTGGCTCATTAAGCGAATCGCTATTTGAGAGCGAACTCTTTGGCCATGAAAAGGGAGCATTTACTGATGCCAAGAAGGAGAAGCCAAGCCGCTTTGAGGTGGCGCATAACGGCACCCTATTCCTCGACGAGATTGGCAACCTCTCCATGCCTCTTCAGGCAAAGTTACTTACTGCTATCGAACGTCGTGAAATCACGCGAGTTGGTGCAAACAAACCAACACCCGTTGACGTTAGGCTTGTCTGTGCCACCAACAACGACATTCACCAGCTCGTATCTAGTGGCCAATTCCGACAAGATCTACTATACCGAATTAACACTGTTGAAATACACCTTCCACCTTTAAGAGAAAGAGGAGATGACATTGCCATTCTTGCAAAGCACTTTCTTTCCATTTACTCGAAAAAATACAAAAAATCCATCCGCGGAATTGCTGCGGAATCGCAAAAGAAGCTACTTCAGTATTCTTGGCCTGGGAATGTAAGAGAATTGCAGCATGGCATTGAACGTGCCGTAATAATGAGCGAAACTGACATGCTCATGCCCGATGATTTCTTTCTTACCGGTTCAAAAGAAAAATGTGCCGAGATTGACCTCGAAACGTACAACCTTGAGCAAATTGAAAGAAATGTGATTATGAAGGTATTAAAGCAGTTCAACGGAAACATTACCCAGGCAGCCACAGAGTTAGGAATTACAAGAACATCGCTCTACCGAAGAATGGAAAAATATGGTCTATAGGAACTTTAGGGTTAACATAGTAGTTCGACTACTGATTCTGTCGATGAGCATTTTTGCCCTCTTCTACACAATCAGCAACTACAACTTTTTTATCACCCCACTCCTGATTGGAGTTTTCATCTTTCTGCAAATCTATGCCCTCTTTAAGTTTGTTGATAAGACTAACCGTGATTTGGCTAGTTTTCTCGAATCGATTAGGTTTTCAGAATTTACTAGAACCTTTCAGGTTGAAGGCATGGGCAGCTCGTTCGATGAACTCAGCAAGGCTTTCAACGATGTAATCAACGACTTTCAGGCTGTTCGCTCGCAGAAGGAAGAGCATTTCCAGTATCTGCAAAGCATTCTACAAAACATCGACGTGGCCATTATTGCCTTTCAAAAAGATGGCACTGTAGAGATGATTAACAAGGCAGCCAAGGTACTATTCCAGGCTCACAGCCTCAAGAATATCAAGCAGCTAGCCGCTGTGAGCTACGAGCTGGTAGATAAGTTGCTCAACATCAACCCAGGTGAAAATACGCTGGTAAAGGTTCAAATTGACGACGACCTTCTCCAGCTGGCGGTATTTTCTACTGAGTTTCACATTCACCGCAAGGAGATAGTTCTGGCCACAATAAAGAATATCCAAAGCGTATTGGAAGATCAGGAGACTGAAGCATGGCAAAAGCTAATAAGCGTGCTTACCCATGAAATCATGAATTCCATAACTCCAATCGCATCGCTTTCCTCCACCCTTGACGGGATGCTAAAAGCCATCAAGGAAAACAAAGAACAGGATCAGGAAATTGATGAGGAGACTACCGAAGAGATTCAGCAGGCCATGCAAACCATCCACAAGCGCAGCACTGGACTTCTACACTTTGTTAACACCTACCGCAACCTAACCCGAATTCCAAAGCCAAACTTCAAAATAACCAAAGCAAAAACACTATTTGAAAATATTCGACCACTGGTTGAGGAAGATATTCGCCACAGCGGCATCGCCCTAAGTATTGAAGTTGATCCTGAAGATTTGGAGTTTTCCATCGACGAAAATCTAATTGAGCAGGTACTTATTAACCTTGTAAAGAATGCATCACAAGCCTTTGATGGCAAGGTCACCCCACGTATAGAAATTAAGTGCTTCAGAAATAAGAGAGCAAAAGTGACCATTCAGGTTTCCGATAACGGTCAAGGAATATTACCGGAGGTACTCGACAAAATATTCATCCCCTTCTTTACCACAAAACCGAAAGGATCGGGAATTGGGCTAAGCCTTTCACGCCAAATAATGCGGCTTCACGGTGGCAGCATTACGGCAAACTCCGTGTTGGGTGAAGGCACCACATTTACGCTAATCTTCTAACAAAAAGACGTTCCTTGAAGAACGTCTTTTTTGCGTAATCACGCATCGTTAAAATACAAAAGCCTCGTAAAACGAGGCTTTGTGGGAACAATAGGATTCGAACCTATGACCCTCTGCTTGTAAGGCAGACGCTCTGAACCAGCTGAGCTATGCTCCCAATAAAAAAATTCAACTTTGGTGTGGGAACAATAGGATTCGAACCTATGACCCTCTGCTTGTAAGGCAGACGCTCTGAACCAGCTGAGCTATGCTCCCAAAGATTGAAACTTTAGCAAATCGTTTTTTGCCTAAAGCGGTGCAAATATAGCTCACTTTTTCAAATTCACAAAGGACCCCTGCAAAAACTTAATGAAATTAGACCACCTCAGCAACAACAAACGTACTTCCTCCTATGAAAACCAAATCGTTAGGTTCAGCATTTATTTTCGCCGCATTAAAAGCCTCCAAAACATTTGGGTAGCAGGCCCCAATAAGATCAAAACCAGAAGCCAACTCCTTCAAGGTTGTCTCCGACATCGCTCTTGGAATGGAAGCCTTCGTGAAGTAATAGGTGGCGCTTTTGGGTAATAAACCTAGAACTCCCCTTACATCCTTATCCGAAACCATACCTAAAACAAAATGCAACTTCCGGTGAGGTGTAAGTTCGAGCTGCTTCACTACGTATCCTATTCCATCCACATTATGTCCAGTATCACACACTACTAACGGATTGATTCCCAATATTTGCCAGCGCCCCTTCAAACCAGTATTTTGAGCAGCACTGCTGAGCCCTTGCAGGACTGCGGCGGGAGAAACACGAGGAAAGCGGTCAACCAAAATCTGAATTGCAGCTAAAACAGTTAGAATATTATGCTCCTGATATGCGCCGCCAAGGTCAATCTCCACTTGGTCTCTGGCAACCAATAACGGGCCATTTATCCTGAACCATTGCCTACCGTTAGAAGAGAAGCCGTGATCTTCAACTGTAAGCATCCTATCGGCCAATATAAGCGAGGTGCCAACCTCCTTGGCTTTAGTCGTAAAAACATGCAAATAGGCGGGGTTTGATTCACCTAAAACAGCAGGAACATTGGGCTTAATGATTCCAGCCTTTTCAAAAGCAATTTTTTCAAGCGTATCACCCAGAAGGTCGGTATGATCGAGACCAATATTGGTAATTACACTTAACTCTGGGGTAATAATGTTGGTAGAATCGAGCCGTCCACCAAGGCCAACCTCAACTACGGCCACATCCACTTTTTCGCGAGCAAAGTAGTCGAAGGCCAGCGCTACTGTCATTTCAAAAAACGATGGCCGGATTTGCTTGAAAATTGCTTTGTTGTTTTCAACAAACAATACAACCTCCTCTTCTGGGATAGGTTGTCCATTAATTTTGATTCGTTCACGAAAATCCTTTAGATGAGGAGACGTATATAGCCCAACACGATAGCCAGCCTGGGACAAAACGGCAGCCAGCATATGTGATGTTGAGCCTTTTCCATTCGTTCCAGCAACATGAATACTCTTAAACTGCCTATGAGAGTGATTAAAATGTTCGTCGAGAGCCAAGGTATTTACCAAATCTGCCTTGTAAGCAGCCTTTCCCAACCGCTGAAACATTGGCAACTGGCTAAAAAGGTAATCTAAAGTTTCTTGGTAGGTCATAATAAATGTATTGCGCAAAATTACCGAAAAGCTATCCGCATTATTCAACCTTTACCAGCAAATTTTTGAACAATGGTGGTAAAAAATTGCTACTTTTAAGAATAATTCTTTCAATCCACCATGCTATGAGCAAAAACATTAAAACCTTCGTGCTCGACACCAACGTTCTCTTGCACGACTTCAAGTGTATTTACAACTTTCAGGAAAACGACATTGTATTGCCAATTGTGGTTCTTGAAGAGTTGGATAAGTTCAAGAAAGGGAACGAGCAAATCAACTTCAACGCACGGGAGTTGGCTCGCGAGCTCGATAAGATAACGGGTGACCAGCTCTTTACCACTGGCATAAAGCTAGGGAAGGGACTGGGGAAGTTGCGGGTTGAAACGGGAAAACCCTTCTCCAAGCAGATGACCGAATCGTTTACCGAAGACACACCCGACCACCGCATTCTAGCCATTGCCGATTACCTCTCCAAAACCATTAAGGGTAGTCCAGTTATCCTCGTTTCAAAAGACATCAACCTCCGGCTAAAAGCCAAGTCACTTGGGTTACAGGCGCAGGATTACCTCTCCGACAAAGTCAGAGACATTGAGGTTATTAGGAAGGAAGTTGACATATTGTGCAACATCGATGACGAAATAATCGCTAGGTTATACCAATCAAACGAAGGTCTTCTGGCAAAGGAACTAAAGGCAAAATTCCATCCAAACCAATACGTTGTCCTCAAGGGAGCAAATTCAAGCGCCTTAGTTTACTATGACGGTGGCACAGAGACGTTACACCGCATTGAGAAGCAGCGAGCCTATGGAATTGAGCCTCGCAATTCAGAACAGACCTTTTCACTTGATGCTCTTTTAAGACCAGAAGTTCAGCTTGTTGCACTTACAGGAAAGGCAGGTACCGGGAAAACGTTACTAGCCTTGGCAGCGGCGCTACACCAGGAGAGGAGTTACGAAACAATTCTGCTTGCACGGCCAATTATGCCGCTTGCAAATCGTGATCTAGGATTTCTACCTGGTGACGTTAACGAAAAAATTGGTCCCTACATGCTACCCCTATTCGACAATCTTGCGGTAATCAAGAATCGCTTTAAGTCGCAGAGTAGAGAGTATATGCACATAGAGGAGATGTTGAAAACAGAGAAGTTATTAATTACACCCCTTGCCTACATCCGGGGCAGAAGCTTATCCAACGTCTTTTTCATTGTTGATGAAGCACAAAACCTTACTCCGCACGAGGTGAAAACAATTATTACCCGCGCTGGGGAGGGCACTAAATTTGTGTTTACTGGCGATATTAACCAGATTGACTCCCCATACCTCGACATTAAATCGAACGGGTTAACCTACCTGAGCGACAAAATGCACGGACAGGAAATATTCGCCCATGTAAATTTGGTTAAAGGAGAGAGAAGTCCTCTCGCCGAGTTGGCAAGTGACATCTTGTAGAAATATTTGTTGAAACAATTAGGTGCATGAATCCAAGGTCATGCACCTAACCAAATTGCACTTTTATGAAACAACTCATACTGGTTCGCCATGGTAAGGCATCTGTGTCCGAGGAAGCCTTCGAAGACGTTGACCGTCCTTTAAAATTACGTGGCATAAAAGATTCGCTTGCAATTGCAAAAACGCTCAAAGAGAAGAACATAACTCCAACACAGATTATTAGCAGCCATGCGGCACGGGCATGTCACACTGCCACCATTTTTGCAGAATGCCTGCATTACCCACTAGAGTCGCTCTCCCTTACCTCAAAGCTTTACAGTGCCAATCTTAAGGATATCTTGGACTTGATTCATCAAACGGAAGATAAAATTTCGGTACTCCTACTTGTAGGCCACAATCCCACATTTACTTATGCAACAAACGAGTTTCTCAAAGATCCAATTTACGATTTACCAACAGCTGGCGTAGCTATCCTCAACTTTAGCGCTGAGGGATGGCAGTCCATTTCCAGAAAAAGTTTAAGCAGTTCTGAGTTCGTTTTTCCAAAGAAAGATTAGTATATAGAACATTAATGGCGCACTATGTTTAAAAAGACTCCCCGCTATATTAACCGAGAAGTAAGCTGGCTTTCATTCAACCGCAGGGTACTGCAGGAGGCGGAAAACCCTTCAGTTCCTCTTGTTGAACGAATTCGATTCTTGGGGATTTTCTCCAATAACCTAGATGAGTTTTTTAGAATTAGAGTAGCAACGCTGCGGCGTTCGTTAGAGTATGAAAAGAAAGCCAAAGAATATTATGGAGACAATCCAAAGAGAATTTTAAACAGGCTTCAACGACTTGTAAAGGATTATCAGAAGCGATTTGACTCCATTTTTCTGGAGCTAAAGCAAGAACTTCAAAAGGAAAATATATTTATTGTTGATGAATCATCGTTGACGCCAGATCAGACATTATACATTCAAGCCTACTTCGAGAGTCAAATTCTCAATGTGCTCTCGCCCATTATGCTCACCCAAGTGGAGCAGTTTCCCGAGCTGAAGGACATGACCATATACTTGGCCGTTAAAATGACCAGCCGAAAGAAGTTAGCCAAGGAGTTTGCTATAATCGAAATACCAACTTCCGAGTTCTCCCGATTTGTCCAGCTACCTAGCAGCAATGAAAACAAGTATATTATCCTCTTGGATGACGTCATTCGCCTTTGCCTTGATCAAGTATTTTCCATTTTTAGCTACGACAGTTTTGAATCATACACCATTAAAGTCACTCGTGATGCAGAGTTGGATGTTGACAACGACATCTCCGAAAGTCTTCTAGAGAAAATTGCCAAGGGGGTAAAAAATCGAAAGAAAGGCGATACGGTCAGGTTTGTTTACGACAGCAAAATTGCTGGAGATCTGCTAGCCTACATTGTTCAGAAAATGGACTTGGACCAGTATGACACTGTAATTCCTGGAGGAAGATACCATAACTTTAAAGACTTCATTAAATTTCCGAACCTTGGGAAAAAGAGTTTGGTATACGAGCCACTTAAGTCCGTTCCTATTCCCGTTTTAGACAAGAATAAGTCCATACTACAAGTAATGAAAGATAGGGATCTACTGCTCCACTATCCCTACCATAACTTCTCCTACTACA
>DATKVT010000080.1 GCA_035529935.1 Williamwhitmania sp.
AACGGTATAGGTGGCTGAGTCTTTGGCTAAAAATGTTGGAACCTGACAGTCGCTACAGCTTAGGTCAGTGGTTGGATTCCATGTGTATCCATTGTAACTTTCGGAGGCAGTGAGCGGAATGTTAGTTGTAAAGTGAACCACTGTATCCAAGCGAACAATGTTGTTTTGCGTTACAATGGTGTCGCAGTCCCTAATGCGAATGTTGAACCGTGCCTTTGAGCTGCATTGGAAGCTGTCTACCATATCGGCCTCGTATAGAATTGGTGCTGTTACTGTAGCTGTTGGGTTTTTGCAGTTGGTGCAGCTTAATCCAGTTCCCGGCTGCCACAAGTATTGCCTACCAACCGGAAGCAAAAAGTTGAGGGTGGCCTGTGGATAGGTTACCGTATCTATTAGCACTGGTGGGTTGGATAGCGTGGAGCTGTCGCACCAGTTTGTCAACTTAAATCGCTCCTGCCACTGGCAATGGTAGCGGTCCATCATTGTGGCGGTGTATTCGGTATTCGTAAATATGCGGGCATTGGGGGATTGGCAGCTGCTGCAACTTAAACCGGCTGTGGGCGACCAACTGTAGGTTTCGGCATTTGACGCTTTTAGCCGGTTTGTGCTACCGGGGGTTACGAGGGTGTCCACCATTAGGCTATCCTTTGCCTTTACAATTGTATCGCAATCGCGAATCCGAATAATAAAATTTTCCTTTGCTTGGCAATTATAGATGTCGGTGTAGGAGGCGGTATAGGTGGTTGGACTATTGATTGTTGCCAATGGGTTGCTACAATAGTTGCAACTTAAGCCTTGCGTTGGACTCCAGGTGTAAGATGTACCATCTCCGGCATTTAATAGAATGGTGGCACCCGGGTAGGTTGTGGTATCGAGGGTTGTTTTTTCAGGCGGGCATAATTTGCGGAGCATGAACCGTTCCTTTCGCATGCAGCCGTATGAATCCATCAATACGGCGTTAAACTCAACGTCGTCGGTGGTGATTTTTACGGTGGCCTTTTGGCTGTATTTTCCGTTAATCACGTTGCTTTGAGGATACCACCAGTATAGGTCAGCTTCAGAAAGGGATGCCTCCACATCCACCGGTTGGCCGGGATACACCAGCGTGTCGAGCATAAGCACATCGGGATTTTTGGTTATGGTATCGCAGTTAACCGCCAAGCATTTGTGGGGCATAACCTCCGGGGTATCGATGGGGTAGGTGGTGAAGTTGCCAAGTTGGCCATAAGTGTTTCCACCCCATCGCCAAATATTATCATTAGAATCTAGGATATACGTCGACTCTATATCGCTCGAACACGAAGTTACTTCGGCTATGTTTTTAATAGACTTTATAGTGTCGATAAATTCTTCCCCATAAGAACTAGCAGTACGAAGAAGTGTCCCATTTTTAGTTAGTGCATAAAGGTACTTATCAGTAGGTGAGTTGCTTCTAAATATCTTTTTTATTTCAGATATTTTCATCTTTTCTGGATAATTATAGAATGAATATCCCCAACCCCATACTGTGCTGTCATCTTTTAACGCCCAGCAATTATCCAATCCTGCAGCAACATCAACTACGTTGGAAAGTGAAAATACCTGCTGAGGGCTGAAAATTTGGTCGTATGGATAGCTAATTAGGTTGCCATTTCCTTCAAAATTAGACGAACCCCAAGTCCAAACGGTTCCATCCTCACAGAGTGCAACAACACCAAGCAATCCACCCACCACCTTTTTAACCCTTGGCAAATCCATTCGCTCAAGGGTGTCGGTGTAGCCCCACCAGACGTTACTTTTGTGGTCGGCATCTCCCCACATCCAAAGGGAGCCATCGCTACGTAGCGCACTATAGAAGTTGCCACCATTTGATTGAGTTCCGGAGCTAATTGACACAACGCTATCGATGTCAATTCTTTTTAACATGTATTTACAATTTTGTACCCACTGCCAAACGGTGCCATCTGCCAACAGCGCAATGGAACCAAGTGCATTTACTGCAACAACATTATGCAGCCCTTTTACCTTGACGGGTATGTGTCTATCAAGAGAAGAAGTACCATCTCCAAGTTGAAAACAAACATTGTAACCTATGGCTGAAATGGTGCTATCCGGGCATATATACAGAACGCAACTGTACCCATTACTAATTCTCTGTGCATGAATATTTGTAGAACCAAATGCAAATAGTATAGCGAATAGTAGCTTGGCTAATATGCTGTGTCTATGTATCTTCATCATCTTCCACTATTTTTGTTCTTAAGGGCTGCTACGTCCACTCGCAGGGAGATGTTGTGGCTACCCATGTAGGTATTGGTAAACCCGCTTGTGCTAACCGCGTAGGCGTAGCTGAGCTGTAGCCCTGTGCTAAGCTGCATGGCAATACCGGTCTCCATAGACCTATTGGTTTTGTAGGAGAGGAGCAGCCAATATTTGCTGAGGTAGTAGAGTTTGGCGTTTATGTCGGTGGTAATTTCGCCTAACCCATCTCGGGTTACCAATATGGAGGGCTCAACAGCCATTTGCCCACTAACGGTAAGCTTGTAACCTCCACATACAACCATGTTAGGTGTAGTGGTGGTGTGGTCCATGGTCCGATTAATGTTTATCAATCCGTTGATTGATATGCCTGCAAAAAACTTCCGGTTGTAGAACAGCAGGCCAACGTTGGCGTCGGATACTATTTCGGAGGTGGAGGTGTATAGCGAAGGGTCGTTGGCTTCCACTGGCTTAAATTCGCTGGTGTTGAGCCCATGCTGCGCTACTACTCCCGAAATTCCAAACGATAGCTGCCCCCGTCGCATTGGGATGTGGTAGGCGTAGGCCAAAAGTGCACCGGTGTGTCGCAGTGGACCATCGGTTTCATTGAAAATGGTAAAGCCTAACCCAACCCGGTTAATAAAGCTGCCGTGGGGTTGGTATACGTAGTTGTTCTTGTCGTAGTATTCCTTTTTTCCAAGTCTTATGCTGTTGCTCAGAATCTGGCTCGAGGGAGAACCACTAATGCCTAGCCACTTTTTGGTGGCCGTTATTTGAGATACGAAGTTACCATCGAATCCTGCCGCGGCGGAGTTTAAGTTGTATAAGCTGTTGAACATGTAGTCCTGATATAAACTTAATTCCTGGGCGGGAAGTGAAATGCTGACAATAGCTATAAGTAACGTGTATATTACCTTTTTAAGCATGCAGATGAGGCAGGTTTTGGCTTTTGTGTTTTGGTGTTTGGTATACGAAAGTAGTAAATTATATCAAAGTGTGATTAACCGGAATATATTTTTTCTGTTTTTATTAAGTTCAAGTTTGCAAGCATTAATCCCTATTGGTTTGAAATGAATGTTGCCCTTATCGGCCTTAACCTGATCAACATATTTGGATTTCTTCTCTTACGTTTATGATTGCAATACCAAATGAGATGGGCGGTTAAACAGCACTTAACGGTTTGGTGAAACTTGCTACAACTTATCTTTCAAATACTTCGCCGTGTATGACTCCTTGCAGCTGATTAGTTTTTCCGGTGTTCCGGCAAATACCAAGCTGCCGCCATCTTTTCCTCCTTCTGGGCCTAAGTCGATAACGTAGTCGGCGCACTTGATAACCTCAAGGTTGTGCTCCACCACAATCAGGCTGTGGCCATTTTCCACCAAGGCGTTAAAGGAGTCGAGTAGCTTGCGAATGTCGTGAAAGTGCAGTCCGGTGGTTGGCTCATCAAAGATGAATAGAAAAGGTCCGCCAACATTCTCCTTTCCGAGAAAGGATGCCAGCTTTACCCGTTGGCTCTCTCCACCTGAAAGTGTGCTGCTACTTTGCCCAAGGCGAACATATCCCAATCCGACATCCTGAAGCGGTTTTAACTTTTCGGCAATCTTCCGTTCGGTGTTGCCCTTTTGCGCACCAAAGAGTTCGATGGCTTGGTCCACCGTTAGCTCCAAAATATCAAAAATGGAGAGCCCTTTGTATTTTACCTCCAGCACATCATCCTTGAACCGCTTACCGTGGCAACTTTCGCACACCAGCGTTACGTCGGCCATAAACTGCATCTCCACCTTGATGATTCCTTCACCCTGGCACTCTTCGCATCGTCCTCCCTCCATGTTGAATGAGAAATGAGATGGTTTGAGTGTATTGGCCTTGGCAAGTGGTTGGTCGGAAAAGAGTTTTCGGATCTCCTCGTAAGCCTTAATGTAGGTCACCGGGTTGGAGCGAGTGCTTTTGCCAATGGGATTTTGATCCACCATTTCAACCCCCTTTAACCGATGGTAATCGCCCGAAACGCTTCCATGACGACCCGCCTTTTCGCCGTATCCATTTACAAGTTTACTTATGGATGGGTAGAGGATTGTCTTTACCAACGTGCTCTTGCCAGAGCCGCTTACTCCGGTAACCACCGTAAGTGTATTCAGCGGAAACTTAACATCGATGCCTTTAAGGTTATTTTCACGGGCATTCTTAACCTCGATAAATGAGGCCGATTTTCGGCGAATGGTTGGAACAGGGATTTTTTCAACGCCGGTAAGATATTGGGCAGTGAGGCTATTTTGGGCTTCCTCTAGTTCATCGATTTTTCCCTGAAAAATAATTTCACCTCCGTGCTGTCCGGCATGGGGTCCAACGTCGATTATTTGGTCGGCTGCACGCATAATCTCCTCGTCGTGCTCCACCACCACCACGGTGTTGCCCAACTTTTTTAGGTTTTGCAGCACGTTGATGAGCAATCCTGTATCGCGGGAATGAAGGCCAATGCTTGGTTCGTCTAGTATGTAGAGCGATCCCACCAAGCTACTTCCCAACGAGGTGGCTAGGTTGATGCGTTGACTCTCGCCTCCAGATAGGGTTGCTGAAAGACGATTAAGCGTAAGGTAACCAAGCCCAACATCCAGTAGAAATCTAAGTCTGTTGGTTATTTCGGCCAGAATTCGCCCGGCTACCTTTTCGTCGTGTTCGGAAAGCTTCAGATTGCTGAAAATGGGTAGCAGCTCGTCGATGGGCTGTAGCACTAAGTCGGCAATATTATAGCCCCCAATTTTTACATATCCGGCTTCTGGACGTAGTCGGGAACCCTTACAAACAGGACAGGTGGTTTTGCCCATGTAGCGCGACAGCATTACGCGATACTGTATTTTATACTTTTTCTCCTCGAGATATGCAAAGAAGTCGTCGATGCCATCCAACCCTTTGGCTCCATGCCACAGGAGGTTTGTATCTTCTTCGCTTAGTTGGTCGTAGGGGCGGTGAATGGGGAAACCAGTTTTAGCCGACTGCTTAATGAACTGATCCTTGTAGGCTTGCATGGTTTCGGTTTTCCATGGAGCAATCGCATCTTCATACACCGATCGGCTGCGATCGGGGATCACCAAATCCTCGTCAATGCCTATAACCCTTCCGTAGCCTTCACACTTGGGACAGGCACCCAGCGGGCTGTTGAAACTGAACAGGTGGACCGATGGCTCCTCAAAGGCTACGCCATCCTCCTCAAAACGGTTCGAAAATAGAGTCGATCTTGGCTTCTCTGGATCAAGATAACTCTTTACCAAGCAGCTACCATTGCTTTCGGAGAATGCTGTTTGAACAGAATCGGCGCAGCGCCCAGCAAAGTCAACCTCGTCGCTAACGGCTAGGCGGTCTACAACAAGATTCACTAGGCATGTCTTTGGTAATTTTGCCTCACCTGCAATTAGTTCTTCAACTTGGAAAACTTGATCACATGCCTCAATACGGGTTATGCCGGATTGCAGCAAGGTAAGCAGCTTGTCGGTAGTTGGCGCCTTTCCCTCACCTTGATACGGTGCCAGCACCATTACGCGAGTTTCTAATGGGAAGCCGCTGATGAAGTCCACCACGTCGGTAACCGAATGACGCCTTATTTCCTTGCCAGTTACGGGTGAGAAGGTGTGACCAATCCTAGCGTATAGTAATTTTAGGTAATCGTAAATTTCGGTAGAGGTACCAACGGTAGAGCGAGGGTTTCGTGTGTTAACCTTTTGTTCGATGGCAATGGCAGGAGGTATACCCTCAATTGCATCCACTTCCGGCTTGCTAATTCTGCCCAAAAACTGGCGTGCATACGACGAAAGGCTCTCTACATAACGTCGTTGCCCTTCGGCATAGAGCGTGTCGAAAACCAATGAAGACTTGCCCGATCCGGATAGGCCGGTAACCACGACAAGCTCGTTCCTTGGAATGTTTATGGATACGTTTTTAAGATTGTGAACTCTGGCGCCACGAATGACAATATGCTGTGATTTGTTTTGGCTCGACATGGTTTTAAAATAATCGGTAAAGGTAACAGTTTTTCTTCATTATAGTTGTGTGTAAGAGCCTCCCACGCCACGGTGCTTGGCCACAACCCAATTGGAAGTTTCTTTTTTTGAGCCTGTAACATTTTAGTTGTATTGGTCGTCTTTTAATCAGTTTTGTATTGCAGAATAAAAAAAGTTTATATATTTGAACCACGAAAACTAACCTAAAACAACGACTTGCCTATAGAAAACATTCTACACTGAACCAAAGTACATGGAGGTAGAATTGGAAAATTTAATTATTTCTGATCAGGAACTGGTTAGGCAGTTCGTTGATGGTAGCCATTCAGCATTTGAGGCACTTCTGAATAGGCACAAGCAAAAAGTTTACTCCTACATTATGATGGCCGTGAGGGATCAGGCTCTGGCTGATGATATATTTCAGGAAACGTTCATAAAAGTTGTTCGTTCCCTGCGGGAAGGGCGCTATTTTGAAAACGGAAAATTTATTTCTTGGGTTATTCGCATTGCTCATAACCTAGTTATTGACCATTTTAGACGCATGAAGCAGCTGGGAACCACCAATGCTGGCTCATTTGAGTGGGACGTGTTCAACTCTCCTCAATACTCCGACAGCAACGTGGAGCAAGAAATTATTCAAAGCCAAATTCTCAGCGACGTCAGAACACTCATCGACTTTCTTCCAGAGGAGCAGCGTGAGGTGGTAATCATGCGCCACTACATGGACTTAAGCTTTAAGGAGATTGCCGAGATTACCGACGTGAGTATTAATACAGCATTGGGGCGAATGCGATATGCACTAATAAACCTTCGCAAGTTGGTGGCCGAAAAGCAAATTGTGCTGACCCACTAAGCATTACCATTCTACCTTTCATAATCTTAAACCCCAAGGCTGCTGAGGCTTGGGGTTTTTGTTGCTATAAAGTGCGGTAACGCCACAAAAAAAAGGTGCTAATTAAAATATTCTGATTGGTAGATTCGTTTCATATAATAATCGCACGTATTGGCCTATGAAAAAATATTCTACACTACTTATCATGTATGAACACCTGCCCATAAACAATGCTGACTCATCGGAGCCTAATCCACGATTTCTTGCCAAGGTGGATGCGGAATTAGCCAATCTTCTCGGACCAAAATTGGAACTAAAAGATCCTTCGGATGAGCTGGTGGAGAGAATTCTCCGGGTTGCTCAGAAAATAGATTAATTTTTCGCTTTGCACTTAATCGCTTTGAGCGTATTCTCCCCACAACTTGCTGGGCGGGGCTTCAAAGTATTTGCATGAAACCTTTTTGTGAGGTTTTCTTGATTATGTTATCGGGTAAATTGCTGTTGAAGCAACTATTCGTTTTTTGGTATTTGTGGGTTTGAAGTTCCAGATGGGTTGCTACCTTTGTAGAAACGAAAGTCAGTGGTAACCTATCTCCTACGACGAATCTCGAGCAGCATTGCCATCCTTTTTGGAGTGGTTACCCTTCTTTTTATGCTCTTTAGCCTAGTGCCGGGCGATGCCTCCCGAATGCTTGCCGGCCAGCGGTCCGATAAAAAATCCATTGAGCTAATCCGTAAAGATTTGGGATTGGATCAGCCAAAAATGGTTCAATACCTCGGGTTTTTGAACGATCTTTCACCAGTCTCCTTTCATAGCGCTAACCCTACCAGCTTCTTTTTCTTCGATACCACAAAGTATGGCAAATGGCATGGGTTTAGAGTTGGACGAACTATTGTGGCCTTTAAGGCACCCTACCTCAGAAGAAGCTACCAAAGTCAAAAGCCCGTTTCTGAGATTATTGGCGAAACTCTCCCCAATACCCTTGTGCTGGCCTTTACCTCCATGCTGTTTGCAAGCGTGCTTGGAATCTTTTTGGGATTGGTGTGTGGCCTTAAAAAGGATAGCTGGTTCGATCGAAGTGCATTGGTAATCACCTCCTTTGGAATGTCGTTGCCGTCGTTTTTTGCTGCCATCCTTATTGCTTGGCTTTTTGCTTTTAAGCTGCACCACCTTACTGGCTTGCCGCTAACAGGCAACCTCTGGGAGATAGACGATCTTGGCAACGGACCTTTTCTACGGCTCCAAAACTTAATACTCCCCTCTTTAACGCTCGGAATTAGACCCCTCTCGGTGGTTACCCAGCTTACCCGCAGCTCCATTCTCGACGTGCTTTCACAGGACTATATCCGCACGGCAAAGGCAAAGGGCTTGTCAACATGGAATGTTATTTACCGTCATGGCTTGAAGAACTCATTAAACCCTGTAATCACAGGAATTTCCGGATGGTTTGCCTCCATGATGGCGGGGGTTATTTTTGTTGAGTATATTTTTGGATGGAAGGGGTTGGGCTACGTGGTGGTAGATGCCCTAAATTCCTATGATATGCCCGTGGTGGCCGGTTGTGTGCTCACCATCTCCATCATCTTTATTGTTGTTAACTTAATGGTTGACTTTGCCTATACGCTTATTGACCCACGGGTGGAGTTGCGGTAGTCGAGTGTTTTTTCCTCATCTTGAAATATTCTTCAGCGAATTATTTGTATTTCCGTTAACGTTTGTGTCGAATCTGCTTGGTATACCTAAAAGAAATATTGGTATTGCATTGTTTTTTTTCGGTAACTTTGGAACATAAAACAAAGAGCCATGAGAAAACAAATTGCTGCCGGAAATTGGAAGATGAACACGTTGCCTGATGAGGGTGAAAATCTTGTGATTGAAATAGTTGAAAAATCGCAGGAGGTCGATCCAAACGTTGAACTTATTGTTTGCCCCCCCTTTACACATCTCGCTAACTTGTTACGTAGAACTCGCGACTCTCGAGTTATGGTTGGTGCCCAAAATTGCTTTTGGGAAACTTCAGGTGCCTATACCGGTGAGGTTTCAGTTGACATGCTAAAGGAACTGGGCGTTACCCACGTTATTATTGGTCATTCCGAACGTCGTGAATATTTTACCGAATCGGATGAGATTCTTCTGAAAAAGGTGCGGCTAGTGTTACATGCGGGGTTGACACCAATTTTCTGTATTGGCGAAAGGCTCGAGGACCGTGAGCGCAGCAATCAGTTCGATGTGGTGAAGCATCAAATGGCCAACGTTATTTTTATGCTCTCGGAATCGGAAATCAAGAAGGTGGTGATTGCCTATGAGCCAGTTTGGGCCATTGGAACCGGTAGAACAGCCACTCCAGAACAGGCTCAGAAAATGCATGCTTTCATTCGCGAGGCGATAACCGTAAGCTTCAACGCGAAGGTTTCAAGCACAATTCCAATTCTTTATGGTGGAAGTGTAAAGGGTGCGAACGCAAAAGAGATATTCTCCATGCCCGATGTGGATGGCGGCCTAATTGGTGGTGCCTCGCTTTCGGCAGCTGAGTTTATCCAGATAGCAAAGTCGTTTTAAATACGCTGCATGAAGTATATCGAGTTAAGCTGTACCATCGACAGCCCTTCATACGATATTTTTGATATTCTTGTAGCCGAGCTCGCTGAACTTGGCTACGACTCTTTTGATGTGGAGGCAAATACTTTAAAAGCCTATATTCCTGCCGCTAACTTCATTGAAAGGGAGACGTTACAGATAGTGGGGCGGTATGTAAACGATGAGTCTGCAAGCTGGGGATGGGCCGAAATGGCCGACAAAAATTGGAACGCGGTGTGGGAATCGAACTTCGAGCCAATTGTTGTTGACAACCGTTGTACCGTAAGGGCACCGTTTCATATGGACTTGCCACCAACCGACTACGAGATTGTAATCGAGCCAAAGATGTCGTTTGGAACAGGTCACCACGCTACCACCTACCAAATGGTTGAGTTTTTGCTCGAAAGTGAGGTTGAGGGTGCTCGGGTGCTCGACATGGGTTGTGGTACCGGTATTCTTGCCATTTTAGCCGCCATGAAAGGCGCCGCTAGGGTAGTGGCTATCGATAACGATGAGTGGGCCTTTTCCAATGCCGTGGAAAATGTGGAGCGAAATGTTCCAACGAAAGTTGAGGTATTTCTTGGGGATGCATCTTTGTTAGGTAGCGAAAAATTCGACCTGATTTTGGCCAACATCAACCGGAATATTCTTCTTGCCGACATGGCTCGCTATGTGGAGGTTTTGGTTGCTGGTGGAACACTTTTCTTAAGTGGCATTCTTCCTGAAGATATCGACATTGTTACCGAAAGTGCGCTGAGTTTAGGATTGTTGTCCCTCCAGGTAAAGACCCGTAATGGATGGGCGGCCCTATCATTTAAAAAATAAGGTCATGGCATTTTCCAAAAAGGCGAAGCTGATTCTTTTTGTTGTGGCGCTCATTGCCACAATTTTTCTGGTTAAGGCCGAACGAACTGGGTTCGACAAGTTTTCCAATGATCCCGCATCGTTTTGCCCCGAGTTGCTCACCTATTTTGGAAAGGATCTTCAGCCAGATGATAAAAAGAATCTTGAGGATTTTGTAACTTTTTGGAACACTGGAACCTACCTTACCGACGAGGAGAAGAACCAGGTAATTTCCTTAGCCAACAATTTGTTGGAGAGAAAGGTGTTGGCCATCCCTCACATGTCTGGCTTTCTCCATTCGATTCTCATGTTCGGAAAATCAAACCATGCCAAGGATAGCTTCGATGCTTGGTTGAAAGGATTATCCACCGTTAGTGAGGTTGTTTCAGCCAGCCCTTCGCAGCTGTATCATCTTTTTTTGAACACTCAGGTGCTACTCGATTCTTCTAACGTAATCTACAAAACACTTGGGCATTCCTGGGCGGTTTTTCCTCGTGAATTTAAGTTTGCCTCAGGCCCGGCTTTGGTTGCCAAAGTTTCGAAATCCACACTCCTATGTAAGACAAGGGTCGATACCATTCAGGCGAAAGAAACGGTAGGGAGTCTCAACCTATTAACCGGGATTTGGAGCGGCAGGGGGGGAACGGTTACTTGGGAGAAAAATGGCTATGCCGCTAATGAGGTATATGCCAAGCTGCAACGATATACCGTATTGTTCGATCAAGATGGGTTCAAGGCCGATACGGTTGCCTATTTCAATAAAACCTATTTTCGATCGAGCCTTGAAGGCGAACTTTCAATGAAGATTGAGAATGGAATTGCCGGCGACATAATGACCTATCCGCGATTTAAAACATACCAGCAGCGCTACTCCATCTCCAACCTATACAATAATGTTGACTTTGATGGCGGTATTGAGGTTAAGGGTGCTCGCTTGCTGGGTATTGGTTCGCGAGAGAATCCTGCTGAGGTGATTTTTAAGAGGGTAAATAGTGAGGGAAGGACCTACGATTTTATTAAGGCTGTAACTCGGTCGGTGATTATGAAGAAAGCCGAATTGAGGGCTACCAACGCGCAGGTCACCGTTAGCCTCAATGGTGACTCCCTTTTTCACTCCAACATTGATCTGCTTTACAATGACTCGAAAAAGGAGGCCATGCTTGTCCCCAACAACTTGATGCTCTCCAACAGCCCATACTACGATTCCTACCATAAGCTTTCTATTTCAACAGATCAAATAGAATGGAAGATCGGGAGCAACTCACTAGTGATTTCAGGTGGCTACGGCGCTACTCTTAATAGGGCAAACTTTGAATCGGAAAACTTTTTTAACATCGATTACTTCGATAACCTCATGGGCCGCGACCAGCAGCATCCAGTATTTGCACTGCGCAACTTTGCTCATAGGATGGGTAAAAAGCCACTGACCGCCCAGGCGTTTGCCGTTTTCCTTCATAAAAACATAACTGAAACAAAGATGCTGCTCATGCAGATTGCCCAAATGGGCTATATCTTTTACGATATTGAAAATGAAGAGATTACTTTAACTCCCAAGTTGCGTGAAGCACTTAAGGCCCGTGCGGGACAGATTGACTATGATGTAATTCGGTTTGCCTCCCAAACCAACGGTTCAACCCCAAACGCTACCATCGACCTAAATAGCCTCGATATGAAGATTTCGGGGGTGACCAATATTTCAGTTAGCGATTCACAAAATGTTTACATTGCTCCCCGAGGAGGTGTGATTGTTATGAAGAAAAACCGAAACTTTTCCTTTGATGGGCAAGTGCAGGCCGGATTCTTTACCTTCTTTGGCAATGGGTTTACTTTTAACTATGACGATTTTAAGTTTGAACTCAACAAGGTTGATTCTCTAAATATTGACATTAGAACCAATACACGCGATGCTTTGGGCCGCAGAATGCTTGCGCGCGTGGGCAACACCCTTGAATCTATCTCAGGAAACTTGCTTATTGATCAGCCGAATAATAAGTCTGGATTGAAGTTTAATCCTCAGTACCCAATCTTTCAGAGCACCAAGGAGTCCTACGTTTACTATGATGCTCCAACGATATTCAATGGAGTTTATAATCGGAAGAAGTTTTTTTTCCGACTATACCCATACACCATCGATAGCCTCAATCAGTTTGAAAAAACCGACCTGAAGTTTACTGGCCAATTTGAGTCGGACGATATTTTTCCACCATTTGAGGAGACGTTGGTGGTTCGCCCCGACAACTCACTTGGTTTTGTTCACATCACACCTTCCGAAGGGCTTAGGGCTTACAAGGGGAAGGGTGTATTTTATGAGAAATTAGACATGAGCAATCAGGGGCTGATAGGGAAGGGTGCCCTCACTTACCTTACCTCCCGCACAACCTCTCCCGGATTCTTCTTCTTCCCAGATTCGATGGTGGCAATCACCCATCAGTTTTCACTGGACGAACAACTTTCGGGTATTCAGTTCCCTCAGGTTACCGGTGTGGGTAACAAGCAGAAGTGGTATCCACGGAAGGATACCATGCTTATATACAATGGCGAAAAGCCATTTACCATGTTCGATGGCATGAGCACGCTCACAGGTGATTTGGTCCTCACCCCGATAGGCCTCATCGGTAACGGAACCACCAAGGTTGAAAATGGCCAGCTTGTTGCCAAAAGGTATGCATACGATGCCCGAAAGTTTAAGAGTGATACTACCGATATTAGCATATTTAACCGTGAGCAGGCTTTGGCCTTTACTGCCGATAGCGTAAAGGCAACTGTCGATATGGATAAGCGTGAAGGACGCTTCAGCAAAAATGGAGCCTTTATACAAGCTTCACTGCCGGAGGCAAAGTATACCTCCTTTTTGGATGAGTTGGTTTGGCACATGAACAGCTACGAGCTGTCCATGACCGCCACTCGGCCCATGCCGCTTGAAAAGATCAATATTGTTAAGCGAAATCAAGTAACTCCGAACGATACGGTCTCTACTGGTGCTCTCTTTGTGTCGAATAGGGCCGATCAGGACACCCTTAACTTTGTAGCCCCCATGGCTACCTACAGCATCGATTCGGCTACTATCGCGGCCGAAAAGGTGAAGTATCTGCTCGTGGCCGATGCACAGATAATGCTTGGCGAGGGGCTTGTTAATGTGAAAAGGGGCGGCCTGCTTACCCCTTTCCATAAGGGCGAGATATTTGTTGACAGGCATAGCCACTTCCATCGTATTTACGATGCCGACGTTTCCGTAATTAGAGGAAAGGATTACAAAGCTAGTGGTAAATACGACTACATTGATGCGGATAAGAATGTGGAAACCATTCTTTTTCAGGATGTGAACGTTGACAAATCGAAGATTGAGACATACGCCAAGGCCACCCTTACCGAGCCCGATAGCTTTAAACTGAGTCCACACTTCGACTTTATTGGATCGGTGGATCTTCGTGGACAGAACCACTATCTTGTGTTTTCGGGTGGGGTAAGACCAATACAAGATTGCCCTGGAATTGTTAAAAGTTGGCTTAGGTTCAAAACTCAAATTGATCCCGATAGCGTTGTTATCCCATTCGGAGAGCCGGTGTTCGACGTAAACCAGTCGCTTTTGTACACCGGAACCTATCTTGCATCCGATTCGGTGCATATCTTCCCGGGATTTCTTAGCTATCACAAGTTTTTCATGGGTGAGCCTTTGATTACAGCCTCTGGCTATCTTTACTACATGAAGAAACAGAGCCGGTTTGTGGTCTCTTCTCCCGAGATGTATGGCCATGCCGACAGCACCGGGAATGTAATTACCCTGAACAAGGACTTTTGTATGCTGACAGGACAGGGGAAGTTGAGTTTGGCATCGAAGTTTGGCAGAATGGAGGTGGCGATGGCCGGAACTCATGCCTACAATTTGGAAACCAACAAGGCCAAGTTGGAAGGAATTATGACCATGGAGTTCTACTTTAATCAACCGGCTTTGCAGGCACTGGCCGCTGACCTAAATGCAACGGAGGGGCTTAACCCGGTGGACATGTCGCGCAAGTCATTTGTTTTGGGCCTCCAGAATTTTGTGGGTTATAAGGAGTCGCAGGTACTCCTCAACGAAATAAACCTCTACGGCAAGGTTACCACCATCCCTGAGGCCTTAAACCACACCATTGTGCTTACCGATCTTACCCTTGAATGGAATCAGGATACCAAGTCTTTCGTATCCAAGGGTGATATTGGAATCGGCATGGTGGGCGGTGTGCAGGTGCACAAAAGGGTAAAGGGATATGTGGAGATAACAAAGCGACGCTCCGGCGACCTTTTCACCCTTTACATTGAACCAGCGGAGGGCAAATACTACCTCTTCTCCTATATTCGTGGGACAATGCATACCACCGGTTATTCCGATGCTTTTGTGGTGCCAATTAGGAATGAGAAGTCAGGACAGCGAACCCAAAAGGGTAAGCGTGGAATGCCCCACTACAACTACGTGCTAACCGATAGGAATGTGCTGGGTGCAGCCCGTACGCGTTTTGCTGAAATTCAGCAGGGTGAGGCTCCTGCTAGTCAACCTTCAGGGGAGTAGCCAACAATCTGTCGTCTGGGCCATTCGCCAACTTCTAGGTCTTTAAGCTTATCGCCATCAATGGTGAGGCGTACTGCTGTTCGTACAAGATGAAACCCAGAAAAGCCTGCTGCACCCGGGTTTACAAACAGGAGGTCGTTCTTCTTGTCGTAGATAACCTTGAGGATATGGGAATGCCCCGCCAGAAATATTTTTGGCTTATGCTGCGCTATTAGCTCGCGCGCCTCGGGGGTGTAGCGTCCCGGATAACCACCAATGTGCAGGAAAAGAGTTTTTACTTTCTCTACCTGAAATGACTGGAACAGGGGGTGATCAATTCGAATGTTTTGCCCATCGATATTGCCATACACGGCAAATACCGGAGCAATTTTTTGTAGCTGGTTAATAACCTCCGGTGACCCAACGTCACCGCAGTGCCAAATTTGATCGCAGCTCTCTAAGAACTTGAGCACCTTGTCGTCCACCTGTCCATGCGTGTCCGATAGAATTCCTACCTTAACCATTCGTAATGTTTAGCTAAATTTGTGGCAAGATAACCAATTATCACCATGCATATTTTTTACACCAATCAGATTGTGGGCGATATTGCGACCCTTTCCGAAGAGGAGTCAATCCACTGTGCCCGGGTGCTACGGCTCAACCGTGGCGATAGGGTTAACCTTATCGACGGTGCAGGTGGGTTCTACCTTGGGGAGGTTACCGAGGCCCATCCCAAGCATAGCACGGTAGCTATTGTAGAAACAACCATCGAATATGGCAGGCGACCCTATTCGCTGCATGTGGCCATTGCTCCCACAAAGAACATCGACCGGTATGAGTGGTTTCTGGAGAAGGCGGTGGAGATTGGAATCGACGAAATTACGCCGCTGCTGTGCGACCGTTCCGAGCGCAAGGATGTTAAGCTCGATCGTAGCTTCCGTGTGGTGCTGGCTGCCGCCAAACAGTCGATGCATGCTTACCTGCCCAAGGTTAACCCCATGACCCCATTTAAGCAGCTTATGGCCATGGAGCACAATGGGAGCAGAGCCATTGCTTACTGCGAGGGCGACGCCAGACCGTTGCTTCACCACTGGCTCAGCCCCGGTGCATCGTGTACCGTGCTTGTAGGACCCGAAGGCGACTTTTCTCCCGCTGAGGTTGAGCTGGCCTTTGGTAAGGATTTTACCGCCGTAAGCCTAGGCAATAGCCGCCTACGAACCGAAACTGCCGGGGTGATGGCTGCCGCTGCGCTGAGTTTGTTGAATTGTTAAGGAAAGAAAATTCAGAAGTTAGACGGAAGTTATACAGGAGTTAAAAGAATGGGAAGAAGTTAAACGGAGTTAGAAGAAGTCGTAGCGAAAATTCTGTCATTGACGGATAATGGCAAGGAGTCAAAGAATTTATAAGGAGTTAGAGAATTCAAAGAATTCAACCGATTTTATCCGTATACCATGATGAAACCCTAAACGGGTTTAATGTTATAGCCATGGGCGTTAGCCCATGGAATGGAAGCCCTCAAAAACGAACGGTGCACGTTCCAACGTTTTGCAATAAGGCATACCGTATTATGCACCACAATAGCAAATAGATGTTAGATGAAATGGTTTGCACAATTTTGCGTCTTATATGTATTCAACGTATAAAACGGTTTTGTGTCTGTTGCGCCATTGCGGCAGTCACCAAAATTCCATAGCATCAGTTTATTACAACCGACGGCCTCGTAGAGGCCACACGTTGATAGCAACCGACGGACCAACAGAGCATAGCGCTCCGTAGGTGCGCAACCTAATTAGACATACAAAAAAAGCGAAGCATAACGCTCCGCTTTTTCATTTGAAAGGCAATAGGTGCTATTCCACCTTTTCATTACTATCGTTGGATTCCGTGGCTGGAATTCGCGACCGGCCCGCCTCCTTCAGCGCCTTGTCTATCATCCACTCCAGCTGCCCGTTGGTGCTCCTAAACTCGTCGGCAGCCCACTTCTCAACGGCCTTTAACGTGCTTTCTTCAATTCTGAGAACAAATGCTTTTTTTGCCATATTAGCTGTAAAGTGTTCCGGTGTTTACCACCGGTCTGGCGCTTTCGTCGGAGCAGAGTACCACCATTAGGTTGCTCACCATGGTAGCCTTCTTGTCGTCGTCGAGCTCCAGAATTTTCTTTTCCGATAGCTGATTTAGGGCCAGTTGCACCATGCCTACAGCACCTTCCACAATCTTTTCACGGGCTGCCACAATGGCCGTTGCTTGCTGGCGACGCAGCATGGCACCGGCAATTTCCGATGCGTAGGCAATGTAGTTGATGCGTGCCTCAATAACGTTGATACCGGCAATGTTGAGGCGCTCGCGGAGCTCCGACTCCAGCTGCTCATTCACATCCTCACCACCAGCACGCAGGGTGATTTCGGCGTTCTCGATTTCGAAGTTATCGTAGGGGTAGAGGCCGGCCAGCTTGCGGAGGGCGGCATCGCTCTGCACCACCACAAAGTGCTGGTAGTCGTCCACGTCGAAGGCAGCGCGGTAGGTATCCTCCACCTTCCACACCAGCACCAGGCCTATCATGATGGGGTTGCCCACCTTGTCGTTCACCTTAATGGGCTCGCTGTCGAAGTTCTTGGCGCGAAGCGAAATTTTCTTCTTCACGTTGAGCGGGTTTACCCAGTAGAAGCCGTTCTCCTTAATGGTGCCCACGTAGCGCCCAAAGAAAATGAGCACCCATGACTCGTTGGGGGCATTTACCACAAAACCAATGGTGAAGAAGATGGCCAGGATGATAAACACCACAAATGCAAGCACAATCCCCATAACAAGTCCACCAATAGCTAGTCCAAGGCTGAGTAGCACCACGATAACGCCCACCCATCCTGGGGTTGGCTTAATTGTCTTTTCACTTTTCATCTGTATGCTTTTTAGTTTATGGTTAGTAAGAGTGATATCAATATGATATTAAAACGACTGCAATATAGCGTGCGAAAATGGGTTTGTCAAGTTTTTTCGCTCCTTTTTTGACCAGTGGAGTTGGGCGCTTTTATCGTGGGCATAAAAACAAACCGCAACAATGAAAATTGCATTAATATGTGGGCTTTGTAGGCTCTGGTTTCTCTAGATTTGAATTAATTTTTGAAAATACTTTCTGATTTATTGTTGGATTTGGGAAGAAATGTATAATTTGGGTTGGTTTAAGGATGATTTTGGAAGACATATAAACAAGTTAATCGCGAAATCTTTATACACAACATATGAATAATGAAGATTTAAAGAATTTTAGATTAGCAATTTATCTCTTAAAGGACTCCATAAGAAACTATAAGGAGGCATTAAAAGATAAAGTTAGATACAAGGAGTATGATTTTAATGAGAAAATCAAGGTCAGTGGAAAAGTCTTGATAGGTTTAACAAAGGAAAATGAGCCAGATTGGAGAAGCCTAATACAAGAAGGAATAAAAGACAAGCTTCCACCACTTAATAATTCTTCCAATAGAGCTGTTGTTTTTTTCTTAATTGATGATAGGTACTTTGCTATTCCTTTTGGATATGGAAAACATTTAATTAAGGAAGAAAGTATTGATAGAGAGTTTGGTCTTAAGACCGCATTGAATATTATCAATGCTGATAAGTTGTTGAGTATTGATAAAGCAAACATTGGCGATTTGTCAATACTAACTAAAACTCAAGCTTCTAAAAAAGGTTCACCAGATTATTTTAATATTGATATTTTAAAAGATTTGATTAGGAGTATTACAGGTGAACCAAATGTAGTCTTACCTGGAGAGTTTGGAAGTGTTATTACTGGGAATGAAGGTATCTATATTGCGCCCAAAACTAACATTATAAAAATTCCAGATATATTAAGAAAATTAAAAAAGGAATATCATAAACTTACCTATAAAAAAAGATTTGATTGGATTGATAATATTAAGACTGAAAGAGATCCGTTGATTATAGAAAAACTTAGAGCTGAATTAATCAATGAATTAAAAAGTAGAAATACAAATATTATTCATCTAGCCCCTCCTTTTATAATGGATTGGGAAAAATTTGAAGGAATAACATATACACCCAAAGGAGGAGTGTTTAACGAATTTGATATTAAGGACTTTTATTCTTTGAAAGATAATGATCTAATGGATTTGGATTGGGATAAACTCATGAGGCAAAAAATATTTTTTAAGGAGCCAAATGAAGAAATTGTTGGGTTTAATCTTTGGCGTTTTTTAAATTTTGAAACGGAATATTTAGGTGATAGATATGTGTTCACAATGTCAAATTGGTATCGAGTAGATAACGATTATTATACGTCTATTTATGAGTATTGTAGCAAAATAAGCGAATCAGATACTAATTTTATTGACTGTGATGCAGGTGATGATGAAGGAAGATATAATGTAAAATTATCTAATTCTAACCCCGATTTCATTCTTTTGGATAGGAATCTTGTCCGTTCAGATATATCTCGTTCTGAAATAGAAGCGTGTGATGTGTTCACAAAACACAATGAATTTATTCATATCAAATTTAGGAGTAGTTCTTCAACTTTGAGTCATTTATTTGCTCAAGGTAGAATTTCTTCTAATTCATTGAGAAGGGATAGAACTTATAGAAAAAACTTGAGAACAAAAGTTAGATCACTTGGCTTCAGCAATAATTTAATTGCGTTGGATGATAAAAACTTTAATCCAAATGACTATACAATAACATTTGCAGTAATTGAAAAGAAAACACGAAAATTTGTTGATTCGTTACCCTTTTTTAGTTTGGTTAATTTTAGGCTAACTGCGGAAGAGTTAATGGTAATGGGTTTTAAATTACGAGTTAAAAAAATCTTGTTGAAATAACAACCTCAACTACGTATACTTGGGCAGGTAACTTATTGGGGCGGTTGGGTTTTTTACTCAACATCATGTTCAGTTTAACTTGTTAGGGAAGTGCTCCGAAGTTCGTTATTATTTATTCGAATGATTGTTATATGTCAAGACATTTACGGACTATAATAAATGTGAAATGGAGATTAGAACAAAAATTTGGAATTTCTTGAACGATTCAAAAACAAATGAATGTTTCTCATCATTAATTTTGAAGCATTATCAAAAATTAGATTTGAGTTTGAATTTGTTTTTAGTATTTACAACTACTTCAAGTGTTGCTGCATGGGCTATTTGGAAAGAGTTTCCTTTACTTTGGGCACTTATTATAGCAATTAGTCAAGTTATAACAATTGCAAAACCATATTTCCTTTTCCCAAAATATATTAAAGTTTTTTACGAAAAAAACATTCTTTGGCAACAACTTTCTTTAGAATTAGAGGAATTATGGCATAATACAAATTATTCAATTATTGATGAACCAGAGGCAAGCAGAATTTATTTTGAATTAAGAAAAAAGTGCATTATTTTCGATAAGGTGCCTGAAGACATTATCTTTTTTGATTTCAAAAACTTTCAAACCGAGGCTGAAAAACAATGTAATTACTACACACAAAAAATTAACTGATTATGAAAAATAAAACTACAACACCAAGACCAACATCTCCACAGAATCCTCCGTTACCAAAACCATCTACCCCTTCTCCTGGGACGAAAAGTTTTCCTGGACACAGTAACCCGCCACCTCCACCACCGTCACCGCCACCTAAGAAATGAAAATAGTTGCGGTTAAAACTATCTGGCAATAAGTGATTGCGGACAGGTGCTAACTGATATTGCCTTTGTAGTTGGAGCGGACTTAAGTCCATTCCAACTGTGCTCGCCAAGTTGGCTGAATACGCCATTGATTGATTCTTAATAGTTGCGCCCATTAGTCTTTCCTTCGCAAATATTCATTCCTCCAATCATTCCAAAAACCTTACGATGCGGTAAAATATTCCTACCCTGTTTACTGTAAGCTTGCCTATCAGCGCTTCAGCCCCTTGCGCTTAGAGCGCTATTATTTGATTTCATGGAATCTCTTGCTGCACCGGGTTGTCCTCCTTTTGTTTTCGTTTCGGGAATTGCTAATCCACCGACGAGGTCAATGCCGCTGGGTTTACCTTTTTTGTAGCTAGAAAAGTATTTTTTGCCAACGGGTTCCCGTTGGGCAAAATGTACTAATACATCAACGTATTTGGCTACCTGTTGGGCTTACAGTATGGGTATTTTGCTTTTTTCTTCAACACGCTGCGCTAGGGTCTTCCCAAGCGGTGTAAGTAATGCGGTATTTTGGAATTGGGATAGTGGGTTAATACAGTAGAGGTGCACAGCTGTGCCTCTATACATCGGTTGATATTCTTCTAATCCCGCTGTTGCGGGATCTTCGCTTTGCGCGACTTCTTATCACTTCTCTGTTCCTTTATAACTTCCTTTATAAATTCTTAATGTCCGCTTAGCTTGATGGTGGCATGCTAGAAATACATTTGTCCTTCAGTAAAATGCGGTTCGATCAAAATACGGAAGAGTGTAATTTGGTGAAAAAGACGTACATTCGCTGTCCCTGATAATGAACCAAAAACCTAATAAACCAATTTCAATTCTTTCAATCATGGACAAATCAACCGAAAACGTAACAGTTATAGCTGGCGTTATTAACGACATTTTAAAAAATTACCAAGACAAAAGGCAGGATTATGTGGAGCTGTTTAACCTTGCCAACGGTTATGATTTTACAAAGCCCACCAATAAAATTCCTCTTCAGGTCTACATTGATATGTGCGACTGGATTGAGAACAAGCTGGGAAAATTCAACCTCATTAGAATTGGGCGAAATATTGGAGAATCTACCTACGAAATGATGCTCACCAAAAAGTTGATCGTTGGAAAGCCCACACCTCTTGATACTATGAATGCTCTTATTATTACTGCTCAGCAGGGCGTTCAGGATCCTAAAAAGCGCGGTTGGGAAATAGTAAGCCACACCGACAAATCCATTCTCATGCGAAAGACCCAGAACTTTAATGCGGTTCTTCAGATTGGTTTGCTCGATGCTCTTATTCGGAAAACGGGTGTGTCGGGAGTAAGGGTTGATCTTAATAGCGAGGTAAGAATAGGAGCGGAGTACGATCAATACCTAATTTCTTGGTTATAGTCCATCGGCCCGGCTAACATGCCTTGATGCTGAATACGACATTTGGTAATTTTAACCATCATGGTTGACGATATTCGATGTTAATGCAGTAGAGACGCACAACCCGTGCGTCTCTACAATTTTTCTTATTATTTAACATCCAGATAACTCCCGTATTACTTCCGAATAGCTTCCGATTTACTTCTTTTTTTCTTTTTCTTCTTCTTCAGATAAAGTGTGAACATGTAGCCCAGCGCTAAAAGCAGAATGAGGCTCACTACCATTCTCCGTGCCAGCATCGATTGGTTTTGTTTTAGGCAGAAGGAGAGGAAGTTTTGGTTGGAAGAGTGGAAAACGGGCATGGTTCGCCAGCTCCATTTACCAATAATGGTTCCGTTGTATATCAGCAGCAATCCCGGATTTGACCTCACAATGGTTTTTAGCAGCACCTCATCGCCCTGGGTAACAGTAACGGGTAATTCCATCTGCTCCTCAAAGCTCTTAATCTTGTCCCAATCGGATGAGGTGGTTACGAGAAATTTGTGGCCGTTGGCGAGGCAGTAACCGTCGAGGTAGCGGAGGTATTTTATTCGGCTAAGGTTGGCATTCTCCAGCTTGGGCGCAACCAGCAGAAAGGTGTAGCCAGTTCCGTTAACAACGAGATCGGAAACATCGGTGCCATTCTCATCGAGCAGCGAAAAACTGATAATGGATGGGGTATAGCCCTTCTTAACCAAAACCGATTTGCTATCCACAAACTTCCATGTAGTATCCTTCCAAGGGTAGTTGGATTCGTCGAAGGTTTTTTTCACGCCATCCTTTTCGTAAACCAAGGTGGTTTTGTAAATATCCGTGGGGGCACCTTGTGGAGTATCCATTGCCTCTTTCAGATTAACGCCAACCCTAAATGGTCGAAAATCGATGGGTGGGAGGTAGGCCAAGGAGATGATGGAAACCATGATGGCAGCGAGTGCCAGTATTCCTACGGTAATCCAACTGTTTATTGTTCTTTTGAATCGCTCCTTAATGGCATTTCGCTGCCAGAAAATGAGATAGGTTATGGGTAGGAATATCAGATTTTTGAAGAATGTTTCCCAGTTGGTAAGGATAAGGGCATCGCCAAAGCAGCCGCAGTCCGATACCGGATTGTAGAGAGCCAGAATAAAGGTGAGCACGGTAAAGAATGCCATAAAAATAAAGGCAGCCCAAGCGGCCAGCTTCACCCTTACCTTAAATAGTAGCGCAAGGCCAATGAGCATCTCTGCCGACGAAAGCAAAATGGATAGGGGTGTGGCTATGGGGTTAAGAAAAGTGAGGTGAAATGCCTCGAAGTAGTCCACCAGCTTGTAGGTGGTTCCCAGCGGATCGATGCCCTTTACAAAACCTGAAAAAATGAAAAGAGCAGCTATAAGGAGAGTTGCCACTCGAATTGCAATGCTTATAATTTTTTTCATAGTGCTATTGCTTTCAATTTCTTTTGCAGCAAACGCTGCGGTGTTGGTTGGTAGTATGCTAATTATGACATTTTTCAAGCAGCACTCGCAGCTTAAGCAATGCCATGCCGTTCCATCTCTTTGGTAATTCGGCCGAAGATGTTTTCCGGTGTATCAATGGTTCCCTCTGCGTTGGCGCAGCTAACCAGGTCGATATTCATCCGTAGCCGGCACATGTCGAGGTATTCCTCGCGCACCTGCTCTTGAAAGGATATGCTTGCCTCGTGAATGTCTGCCTTTCCCATGAGGTAGTCGCGGTCGGGACCACTGCGCTGCTCGGCCAACTTTTTTTCCGTAAAGCTGAGGGGAACATCGAGGAAGAGGTTTACGTCGGCTTTTGGAATATTGAAGTAGCCAAATTCCATGTCGAAAATCCAGTTGCGGAGCTTTTCGCGCGCCTCTTTGGATTCCAGTTTAGCGCACTGAAATGCAATGTTGGAGTACACGTAACGGTCGAGGATTACTGCTTTCCCCTCATTGAGCCATCCTCGAATGGTTTCGGCGGCATTGTGCCTGTCTCCGGCATAAATCAATGCTATGAGGTAGGGATTTACGATCTCCAGATTACCCAAATCGCCACGAAGAAAGCGTGCGATGAGCTCACCAAAAAGGGGGGAGTCGGTGCAGGGAAAGTGCATAAACTCACACTCTATTCCTTTGGCGTGAATGTATTCTTTGAGCAAATTAACCTGAGTCGATTTGCCTGCACCGTCGAGTCCTTCGAATACTATAAGCATGGATAAAGCTGTTTTTTCGAAAAAAAACTTCGGTAGTTATAGCCGAAGCATTATGTTTGTTAATTTTGAAGCAGCAATGAAAATTGATGCAAGATAGTAAAAATGGAAAATAGTGCCTCTTTGTTCCTTAAAAAAGCCACAATATCATGTGGCGGAAAGCTTCTGGATTTGAGTAATCCCGTGGTAATGGGCATAGTGAATATTACCCCCGATTCCTTTTATGGCGATAGCCGATCGCTATCGGTTGATGAGGCTAGGGCAAAGGTAGAACAGATGCTCGAGGCGGGTGCTACCATTATCGATGTTGGGGCATACTCAAGCCGACCCGGAGCCAAACAGGTAAACCTAAAGGAGGAGATAGAGCGGCTTACTCCTGCTTTTAAAACCTTGCGTAAAGATTTTCCTGACACTATTTTTTCTGTTGATACCTACCGTTCCGAGGTGGCCAGTAATATGGTGGAGGAGTTTGGCGTTAACATTGTAAACGATATCTCGGGCGGCGAGCTCGATGGTAAGATGTTTGAGACAGTAGCCCGGCTGCACGTTCCGTATGTGCTGATGCACATGATGGGAAGTCCCGAAACGATGCAGCTAAATCCCGTTTACGATAATGTGGAGCGGGAACTTTTCCTCTACTTCTCCGAAAAGTTAAAGCAACTTAACTTGCTAGGCGTAAACGATGTAATTCTTGATCCCGGTTTTGGCTTTGGAAAAACGATTGACCATAACTTTGAATTGCTGGCTAGGCTGAATGATTTCCGAGTTTTTGATTTACCTATACTTGCAGGATTTTCACGAAAATCGATGATTTACAAGCTAATTGAAACCACACCCGAGGGTGCCCTTAACGGCACTACGGTGCTGAATACCATTGCTTTGCTTAAGGGTGTTTCCATTCTCAGGGTACACGATGTAAAGGAGGCTATGGAGACCATCAAAATAATGGAGCAGTATAAAAAGTATAGAAACTTCTAACCATGGTAGAGTTCGCTTTTATCACCGTCCGCTTTCTCGACGTTATCGACATAGTTTTGGTGGCGCTGCTGTTCTATCAGATTTATATGCTCATTAGGGGCACTGCTGCCATAAATATTTTTGTTGGTGTTTTTGTGCTGTACGTGGTATGGCTCATTGTAAAGGCGCTGAACATGGAGTTGCTCAGCTCCATTCTGGGACAGGTTATTGGACTCGGTGTAATTGCGTTGCTAATTGTATTTCAACAGGAGATACGGCGTTTTCTACTCTTTATCGGCAACCGCTACTTCTCGCGCTACAACTTTTCCATCGAGAAGCTATTCTTTCCAGGCCGAAACTTGGAGGAGCGGAAGTTCAACATAGAGGCGGTGGTGAAGGCGGCTCGGAATATGGCCGAAACTAAGACTGGTGCGCTCATTGTAATTGCCCGACAATCGGGGTTGGAACTCTACTCCGAAACGGGTGACCGAATTGATGCAGAGCTGAACCCAAGATTACTGGAGAATATTTTCTTCAAGAACAGCCCCCTTCACGATGGTGCCGTAATAATACTCAACAATAGAATCCACGCTGCGCGCTGCGTGCTTCCGGTTACCGAGAGTTTAAATGTGCCTGCCAACTATGGAATGCGTCACCGGGCAGCGCTGGGCCTTACGGAGCATACCGATGCTGTGGTGGTGGTTGTTTCGGAAGAAACGGGCAAGATTTCCTTTGTGAAGGATGGACAGGTAAAGTCTAAACTTTCACCGGCCGAACTTACCGCTGAAATTGAGGCTGCCCTAAGCAGTAACGATTAGCTTTGCTGTTTTTTTCCGTAGAAGAATCGTGATTCGGTGCCGGCTCTCAACCTCCTTATGTTTTTACGGTGGGTAAAGAGGATAAATACGGCAATGGCGCAGGCAAATGCTATAAGGGCAAATGTTTGCTCCTTAAATAGAAATACCACAAATAGCGGAAACGCAACACCCGCCGACATGGAACCGACGCTAACGTAACCCGTTAACAAAAACACAACTGCAAAGATGGCAAATGCGCAAAGTGTAGCTAGGGGGTGGAGACCAACGCTAACGCCCGCTAATGTTGCAACTCCCTTTCCTCCTCTAAAGCCAGCAAAAACTGGAAATACATGTCCAAGAAATGCGCATAGCCCCAAGAATAGCTGAAAGATAACGTAGAGTTCTGAACCTTCAGCAATGCCGGAATACCTTGCTAGGTAGAGCGCAAACCAACCCTTCACCACGTCAATAACAAAAACAGGAATGCCTGCTTTTGCACCCATCACCCTAAAGGTATTGGTGGCCCCAGCATTTCCGCTGCCATGCTCGCGTATGTCGATGCCAAAGAAAACTTTTCCAACCCAAATGGATGTTGGAATTGAGCCGAGAAGATAGGCAGCCAAGAGCGCTTCAACTATGTGCAGTGCTTGCATTTTATACTTTTTAGATGGAGCAAATTTGGGAAAAATATATACCAATTCCACTCTCCCCAAAAATGATGAGCGTTTTCTTTTCTAATTACTTGAACTTGTATGCCAAATGGCTTATATTTCCTAACAGAATGCCACCTCCTCCGGCGCGTTACATTATAGCATTAATTGTAGTGTAAGATGAAGATAGCTAAGTGTTTCATAGTTGTTGTTGCTCTTATGGTTGGGCCATTTTCACCCAATGCCCTCCTTGCGCAGGTGGATACTACAATGCTTTCGGGCGATCGCTTTTACGATTTGTCGCTCGAGCAGCTGATGAATATTCCCGTAGAAATCTCCTCTAAGAGCGCTGTAAATATCAGGGAGACTCCGGGCATTGTTTCCGTAATCAATCAGAAGGAGATGCTCAGGGCAGGTGCTCGCGATCTGGTGGATGTGCTTACGCTATTTGTTCCGGGAATGGGTTTTGGGGTTGATGTTGAAGGTGTAGTTGGCGTTGGTTTTCATGGAATTTGGGGCAATGAGGGCAAGGTGCTACTGCTTATTGATGGGCAGGAGGCCAACGAGGAGCTGTTTGCTACCCTGCAGCTGGGTGGACACTATCCGGTGGACATGATTGAAAGGGTGGAGGTTATTCGAGGACCCGGAAGCGCAATGTATGGAGGTTATGCAAGCCTTGCGGTTATAAATATTATTACCAAAGCTACAGGAAATAAGGCTGAATCGCATGGTGCATTTCTAAACTCTTTTTCACGAAATGCGGCTACCCATAGCGATTTCTCACTTGGCTTTACCCAACCTTTCACCAATGGGGTGGTTAATTTCAGCGCCACCGAAGGAACCGGAACACGGGCTACACGAACTTGGATCGACGCCACCGGTTTTCTGGTGAAGCTGGCCGACAAGTCGGATATTGGTGTTGGCAACTACAACCTCCGTGTTGCATACAAGGGATTTTCCATAAGGGGAATGCTCGACAGCTATCGGCTGCAAATAGCCACGCTTTATGGCACTGCATTGAATAACGCAAAAACCTACGATCAACGCTTCGATAGCTACTTTGGTGAGGCAACCTATACCTACGCGGTAAACAATGTTATAAAAATTGTTCCCAAGTTGCAGTATAAGCAGCAATATCCTTGGCAGCTGCAGGTTCCTACTTTGGGATATTTCAACAAGCGGTATAGCAAAAAGGTAGACTTCGACATTAGCTCGACCTACAATTTAGGTGGTGGCTCAAACATTTTAGTTGGCTCCTCCATTTCAAGGTGTAATATTTTGGATGTTGCTAGTGACAATCTTACCAACAATAATGATTTTGGCATCACCAATTTTTCGGCCTACGCTCAGCTTCTTCTTTTCTCAAAATGGGTAAACATTACTGCCGGTGCGCGATACGATTACTACAACCACTTTGGTAATTCATTGGTGCCCCGCATAAGCATTACACGCGCTTGGACAGGCTTTAACTTCAAGGCAATGGCCAGCCAATCTTTTCGTGTTCCAGGGGGAGTGGTTTCCATGCGAAATTTTAATTCGGGAAAAATTCTTGAGCCCGAAAAGGCAACTAACCTGGAGGTTGAACTTGGGTATCGGGTTTTTCGCTCCACTTGGCTGTCGTTTAATGCCTACCGGGTGCTGTTCGAGAAGGTTATTGTTTATGCTGCCGACCCGTCTACTGGTGTTGGCCAGTATGCAAATGGAGGCAAACAGGGTGCCTATGGAATGGAAGCCGATCTTCGATATAGCATAAAGTATGTAGATCTTCAGGTCAACTACGCTTACTATACGGCGCTCAAGAATAGCGTGGAAAATTTTCTTGTGGAGCAGGATAATGCAGCATATCCAGGTTTTGCCAACCAACGGGTAACCACGATAGCAGCGATTAACCTTACTAAGAATATTGCCCTCACTCCGTCAATTTCCTACTACGGCCCTCGCTATGGTTTTACATCCTATGGGTTAAGCACAAAGAAATATGCAGAAACTGCGGTGGTGAATGTTGCGCTCACCATGCGAAACATTGGTGTTGAGGGGCTTGACCTTTACTTTGGTGGCCACAATATCCTCGACAAGAATATGCCTACTATTCAACCATACAATGGTGGTCACCTACCGCTACCGGGCGAATCGGCCTCCGTGTTCTCACGGTTAGTTTTCAATTTTTAGGCTACTCTGCGTTCCACTCCCTGTAGAATTGAACTAGGAATTGCTCCATAAAAGCGTGGCGCTCCTCGGCAATGGCTTTTGCTGTGGGTGTATTTATCCTCTCCTTAAGCAAAAGCAACTTTTCGTAGAAGTGGTTAATGGTGTGCGAATGCTTGGTTTTATAATCCCCAAAGGAGTGATGCATAGTTGGCGCAACATCGGGCTCGTAGAGGCTGCGATTTTTTGAACCACCGTAAGTAAATGCGCGAGCAACACCAATGGCTCCAATGGCATCGAGCCTGTCGGCATCTTGAACGCACATGCTTTCGATTGAGGAGGTGGGCGTAGCTACCTCAGCACCCTTAAAGCTTACCTCATCAATGATTTTAAGTATGCTATGCTTGTCTTCTGCCGAAATGCTTATTTGTTCAAGGAATGCTTCAGTCTTGTTATCCTCCTCAAGGCCCAATTTCCAATCATCAATATCGTGGAGAAGTGCTGCCATCTCTACCAAGAAAAGGTTGGCGTTTTCCTCCACTGCTAACTTTCTTGCCGTGCGGGTTACCCGTTCAACGTGCCACCAGTCGTGGCCGGTGGTGTCGTGTGTATGGAACTGCTCAACAAACCGATAAGTTTTCTCAATTGACTCTTGCTGGTAATCCGTCATGGCTTTAAGTTTATTTCGGTAAAAATAACAATTGCAGCTGAAGGTCAGTAAGGAGTCGTAGTATTAAAACCGGGGAATCCAACTTTTTGTAAAGATGCATGGTTCTCGCTTCAAAAAACTTGATGGTTCGGGGTGTATTATCTCATATGGACGGGAGCTAATCATGCCTTGTATAACGATGTAGATACACGTTTTGATCTTTTTCAAGTGGGTCTGAAGTTGCTTGCGCTGCAGTCATAAAAAGGGAAATGGACTAATTATTTTTCAAATGCACAAATGGATTCGGTCTCAAATTGTTTTGCGTGTTGCATTAACAATATCGTTGAATTGTAAAAAAAATGTTAATGGCTTGTTATTATTAGAATACTAAGAAACTTCTAATAAATTTGTGATGAAAAATCTGGGTTTTAGTAAGATTTGATAATACTCTTTTCCGAGTTGTCTGATAGATGTTAAATTCAAATGTGGTTTTTTGTGATGCTTAAAAAAATATTTTCCAAACTTCCACGCTTGCTGCTTCTGGCAGCCCTGCTGGTGGCAATTGCCTATTTGCATGGAAATCGGTCACATTCCAAGGGTAGCGTTGCCCAGCCGGAGTGCGATCTCGGTGTTCATTCCGTTTTTTCTTTGACAGACATTCAGCATATTTTTCCAAGTGCATTCCATGCAAAACCAAGTGGGGTAGATTCGTCGGTGGTCTTTGTTTATGATGTTGATAAAGTTCTCTTGGGCAAAGTCATTTGTTCAAGTCCTTATGCCGATAGCATTATTGGTTACGCTGGAAGTACGCCACTGCTTGTGGGACTCAATTGCGGTGATACGGTGGTGGGTGTCTCTATGCTTCGAAATGTGGAATCGCCCGGGTTCATTCGAAAGATTGAAAAGCGTGGGTTTTTTAAAATATGGAACAATTTACCGGTTTCCGAAGCTTATGGTATGCCGGTTGATGCCATGGCGGGAGCGACCTATAGCACCACTGCTATTATCAAAAATATGCAGGTGTGCGTTGGAAGGTATCTGTCTAGTGGTAAAATTCCTCCGGAGCACCTGCCCTTCGATTGGATGAGTTTTTTAAAATTTGCGGCTTCGATTCTTGTGGTTTTGTTTGCACTCTTAAGCTTTTTCTTCACCAAGCAGCTGCGAAAAGGGCGTAATTACCTACTTAGTTCGGCAGTGCTGATCATTGGCCTCTGGGGTGGCTCATTTCTTTCGGCTGCACTACTTTATGGCTGGCTTGTGGATGGTTTTCCTTGGGCGGCACGTTTGCTACTTTGCACCATTTTTGTTCTCGCTGTGATTTTACCGCTGGTTACAGGAAAGGCCTTCTACTGTAATTACCTCTGCCCATTTGGTGCGTGCCAGGAGTTGGCCGGGAAAATTTTTCCTTGGAAGCTGGAGATTCCCATTCGAGTTGCTCGGTGGCTTCGATGGTTGCGCCCACTATTTTTTGCCTCAGTATTGATTCTTTTGCTTGTTGGCTTTTCGGTAGATTTAACGGAGCTGGAGCCATTTAGCATTTTCGCCTACCAAACGGTATCGGCCATTGTGATGGTGATGGCTATATTCTTCATAATTGTCTCCTTGGTTATTCCCAAACCTTGGTGCCGATTCTTCTGCCCAACGGGTGAATTCTTAGAGTTAATTAGAAAACCTGGCAAACCTTGGGGCAGAATTCAGCGAAAGGAATAAATGAAGAAGCTGTCCAGGTGGGACAGCTTCACTGTTAATATTCATCTTCGTTGAAGAAAAAATCATCTTTACTCGGATAGTCAGGCCAAATGTCTTCAATGCTTTCGTAAATCTCGCCCTCATCCTCAATCTCCACTAAATTTTCAATAACCTCCATGGGCGCACCTGATCGAATAGCAAAGTCGATAAGCTCCTCCTTTGTTGCTGGCCAAGGGGCATCTTCAAGTTTCGATGCTAGTTCAAGGGTCCAATACATAGTACTCAGTTTTATATTTTGAATGATTTTACTTTACTCTCCATAAAGCTCGCAAAAATATAAAAATTTTTTTCTTATTTGTTTGGCTTCCATAAAATTTCTTTCACTTTTAGTTTAAAAGCGAGGAAACGGGCTAAAACAAAGAGATAATCGGAGAGGCGATTTAGGTAGCGAATAACATTTTCCTGAACAGGAGTGTTTTCGGCCAACTTTATGGTGTTTCGTTCTGCCCTTCGGCACACGTTTCGAGCAATATGGCAGTAAGATACTGTAGGGTGGCCACCGGGAAGCACAAAGGAGGTAAGAGGAGGGAGCTCACTATCCATGGCATCCATCTCCTTCTCTAAGGCAACAATGTGCTCTTCGCTGATTTGTGGAATTGTAACCTTGCAGTTTTCGCAATCGGCTGCCAGAATTGAGGCACATGCCATGAGCTGGTCCTGTACAGAGACCAGCACTTCAAAAATATGGTGGTCAATGTCTTGGTCACGAATCAGCCCGATGTGGGAGATTAGCTCATCCACCGTGCCATAGGCTTCTATACGAGGATGATACTTGGGCACTCGCGTTCCGCCAATAAGGGATGTGGTACCCTTATCTCCTGTTTTTGTGTATATTTTCATTGAGCAAAAAGTTGAACAGTTCTAACTTGGAACGTAAATCTACTGGAAATGTTCAACCTTTCTCATGCCAACGGGTTCTGTATTTACCTTATCCGATTCAATTAATCCATCACGCAACCGAATAATTCTTCGCGCATGTAAGGCAATCTCCTCCTCGTGGGTTACCAGGATAATAGTGTTTCCAAGGTTGTAGATATCCTCAAAGAGGTTCATTATGTCGATGGACGTTTTGGTGTCGAGGTTTCCTGTAGGCTCGTCGGCAAGGATTATGGAAGGATTATTTATAAGCGCTCTTGCAACGGCAACTCTTTGACGTTGACCTCCTGATAGCTCGTTGGGTTTGTGGTCCATGCGGTCGGCTAGGCCAACATTGGTGAGGGTAACCTCCGCTTTCTTTTCTCTTTCTGCTTTAGGAATACCAGCATATATTAGCGGCAGCATTACATTCTCAAGCGAAGAGTAACGGGCAAGCAGGTTGAAGGTTTGAAAAACAAAGCCAATCTCCTTGTTTCGTATATCGGCCAGCTGATCGTCCGACATTTTACTTACGTCGGTATTGTTTAGAATGTATGTTCCTGCGGTGGGGGTATCAAGGCAGCCAAGAATGTTCATCAGGGTTGATTTACCCGAACCCGATGGCCCCATAATTGCAACGTATTCATTGGATGACATTGACAGGCTAACCCCATTTAGTGCCTTAACCACCTGGGTTCCTACCTTGTAATATTTGGTGATTCCTTCAATCGAAATAAGATTCCTTACTGCCATAACCCTTGAATTTAGTATCGTACAATATAGTTTTGTTTTTGAAACTTCTTGTTCATGAACACAATACCCATTCGGAAAAGATCCATGGATATCCGGCATTGGTCTTGTTGCTTAATGGCTTCCCACGCCGCCTCCATTTCATCGCTCCAGTGGATATCATCGAATATAAAGATAGCGTTTTGGGTCGAAATTTCGGCACAGCGATTAAAGTTATTAAGTGTTGCCTCAAGCGTGTGATCTCCATCAATATAAAATAGCCCAAACCGCTTTCTCTCTTTTTTTAATTTATCCAGTGCCTCCTTGAATGAGGCTGTAATTACTTCCACATTGACCATATCGGCGTTGTCAAGTTCCTGCTCTGCAAGACGCGCGTATGGCATGTGACCTTCAACCGAAACAAGCACGCTGCTTGGCGAGCCTGTGGCAAGGTAGAAGGTGGACATCCCTAGTCCGGTACCCAACTCCAAAATATCATCAGCCCCAAAATGCTTCGATAGCAGGTAGAGCAATTCGCCATATCGGGAAGGAATAGCAGAATACTGCATTATTTGGCTTACCAATACTTTTTTTTGCTCTCCGCTCGATAACAACGCACCAGCCCCAAGAATGCTGCGTGGCAATGTTGCCTTACTGCTTAAAAACCCTCGCCTGTAGTTGCGGGCTAATGTCTTTAACTCTATTGGTACATTCTCACGTAACGTTTTGTTAAGCAGATTAAAGGTGAATGGAGAGTGAATACCAAATCCTTTACGGTGCTTTGCAATTAATTTATAGACAATGTACTTCCTCAAAAGTTTAATAGGACCTCTCCTTCGCCTCATGTCACTATATTTTGCTGCAAAGTTAAGCAATGAAATGAACTTATTGCATACAGTGGCTGGTTGCTAAATATGCAGTGCCAAGCTATTCCACAGTAAAAAAATCCCACTATTTTTGCTAGGTGGATAAATTTTTTGATACAGAATTAAAATTTCTGCCTGGAGTTGGGCCCAAACGGGCTGAGTTGTTGAACAAGGAACTTCAGCTGGCCACCTTTCGCGACCTCCTCTACTATTTCCCGTTTAAGTATATCGATCGATCTAAGTTTTACGCTATTGCCGAAATCACCGATGACCAGTCGTATGTGCAGATTCGAGGAAAAATTGTAGGATTTTCTTTTGTGGGCGAGGGTCGCGGCAAGAGGCTAGTGGCTTCTTTCACCGATGGGAGGAGTGTGGCTGAGCTGGTTTGGTTTAAGGGAATTAAGTGGATACAGCCCAAGTTGAAGGTAAATGTTCCCTATGTTGTGTTCGGTAAGCCCAGCATGTTCAATGGCAAGTTGAACTTCGTCCATCCGGACGTGGAGGATGGGCTTAAGAGCGATGGAACAATTGGCGGTGGATTGCAGGCCTACTACAACACCACCGAAAAGTTAAAGTTGTCGTTTTTAAATTCAAAGGCGATACTCAAGTTACAGGAAAATCTTCATAGGGTAATTGTGGACAAGGTTCAGGAAAGCCTGCCCCCTCATCTTCTTCAGCAGCTGAAGTTATTGCCGTTAATGGAAGCATTGCAGTATATCCACTTTCCACCGGGGATGGAGGAGCTGCGTAAGGCTCAAACTAGATTGAAGTTTGAAGAGTTGTTCTTTATCCAGCTTAACCTGCTAACTCAGAAAAATTATCGAACACGCCAAGTAAATGGCCATGTGTTTTCTAAAGTGGGAGACCATTTCAACTCCTTTTACAACCAAAAGTTGCCATTTCCCCTTACAGAAGCGCAAAAAAGAGTGCTGCGAGAAATTCGGCGCGACCTTGGTTCGGGTAGGCAAATGAATCGGCTGCTTCAGGGCGACGTGGGAAGTGGTAAAACGCTGGTTGGGCTCATGTCCATGCTTCTTGCCAACGACAACGGATACCAGGCCAGCATTATGGCACCCACTGAAATTTTAGCAACGCAGCATTTCCAAACAATCACCTCCTTTTTGGAGGGACTTGATGTGTCTGTTGCCCTATTAACGGGCTCAACAAAAAAATCGGAACGCAAAAAGTTGTTTGCTGAGCTTGAGCAGGGCACTATCGATATCTTAATTGGTACGCACGCGCTGCTTGAGGATACAGTGCAGTTTCGGGACTTAGGGCTAGTGATTATTGATGAGCAGCAGCGCTTTGGGGTTGCCCAGCGGGCTAAGCTGTGGCAGAAGAATACCAACCCACCGCACATACTGGTAATGACCGCCACACCAATTCCCCGCACCTTAGCCATGACAGTATATGGCGACTTGGAGGTGTCGGTGATTGATGAGCTGCCTCCTGGACGGAAACCAATAAATACCATCCACTACTACGACAACAAACGGTTAAAGATGTTTGGCTTTATTCGTGAGCAGGTGAGGCTGGGCCGGCAGATTTACGTGGTTTATCCCCTGATAAAAGAGTCGGAGAAGATGGACTACAAAGATTTGCAGGATGGATACGAAGGAATGGTGCGGGAATTTCCTCCACCGAACTATGTGGTTGTAGTGGTGCATGGGCAGATGAAATCGGAGGAGAAGGATTTTTCCATGAATCTTTTTGCATCGGGCAAAGCGCATATTATGGTGGCAACCACAGTAATTGAGGTGGGTGTTAATGTGCCCAATGCCTCTGTAATGATTATTGAGAGTGCTGAGCGCTTTGGGCTTTCACAGCTGCATCAGCTACGGGGGAGGGTAGGGCGTGGTGCCGACCAATCATATTGCATACTTATGACTGGCACAAAGCTTTCGTCCGATTCGCGCAAGCGGATTAGCACCATGGTAAACACCAATGATGGTTTTGAAATTGCCGAGGTTGACCTTGCGTTAAGGGGGCCAGGTGATATGGAAGGAACCATGCAGAGCGGTATGGCCTTCGACCTCAAAATTGCCAATATTGCCAAGGATGGACAGCTGCTCACCTGGGCGCGCAATGTTGCAACCGACCTCCTGCAGGAAGACCCTTTGCTTGATTCACCAAAAAACAGTATATTAAGGACCGAATTGCAGCGCTTTAAGGTTCATAATAATTATGATTTTAGCAAAATAAGTTAGCCATGAAATTCCGCTGTATTCCATTATTCTTGAGTTTTTTACTCATCTCCTTAGTTGGCCGTTCGCAAGATTCTGCTAAAAAGGTACCACCAAAGAACACCTGTGTTGAACATAGATTTTCGCAGAGTGCTTTTAAATCTGGTGAGCAGCTTACCTATGCCATGAGCTATTCTTTGCTCTTCATATGGACAGACGTTGGAGAGGTGGTTTTCACTGCTCAAGATGTTGATTTTCATGGGAAACCTGCTGTCCATTTTAAAGCGGAAGGGAAAACCTACTCTTTCTACGACAAATTTTTTAAGGTTAGAGATTTATATGAGTCCTGGGTTGAACCAAAATCTCTGCGACCAATCTATTTCAATCGTGAGGTTGACGAAGGAGGATATACCATTAATAATATCTACACTTTCGATTGGTCAACGGACCGCCTTTTCGCTTATATCAAGCGGAAAAACCACCCAGAGGAGATTGACACGCTCCAAATTCTTCCATGCTCCATCGATATTGTGAGCATTCTTTACTATAGCAGGAATATTGACTATTCTGAGGCAAAAATCAACCAGCGTTTCACTGTCTCCCTTGCTTTGGATGACCAACTTTATACGGTTATGTACCGTTACCTTGGCAAAGAGGCGATCGATGTTAAAGGGCTGGGACGATTTCGTTGTATGAAGTTTGGTGTAGGTTTGGTTAAAGGAACAGTATTTTCGGGTAAGGAGGAACTTACGCTTTGGATAACCGACGATGACAACAAGATTCCTATTTACATTGAATCTCCAGTAAAGGTTGGTACTATAAAGGGCAGGATAATTAAGATGCAGAATTTGCGCTTCCCGCTTTCCTCTAAAGTTCTGGAGAAAGATTAATTGTTACTGTTGATTTGAGCGCTGAATATTACGGTCGTTGTGTTCCAGCGTGTCAACCATAATTTGGTCTGCCATAGGATGCATGGGTTCGGTGCAGGGGGAACTGCCGATTATTTGAATTGTAACTAATAGTAGCTGGTGGTAATTCCACAATGGCTAGCTGCTGGTTGCTACCATTTTTGTAGATAGGTAATGAGAGTGCCATTTTCCAGTCATGTATTTCTTTTGGTGGCACTTCGGTGCTAATCTTATACTTCTTAATTAACACTCCATTTTGCTCAATGGAGACAATGTAGTTACAGTAAAGGTCTAAAATACATAGTAACGGGCTTATTCACTACAGAAGTTTTGCTATCCACCAATTCGTAGCCATTGTACACCCTTACAGTTAAAGAGGGTGATCCTTGTTGGCTTGTTCTGCCTTGGTTCAATAATTAACTCCATATTACCATTGTGAAATAGCGCAAACGCCGATAGTTGGCCAAGAATGGTGATGATGAAAAGGAGGAGGACGGTTTTTATTGCCATTAATTGTTTGTATAATCTAGGCAAAGAAACGCGATTCATTACAAAACTGATAAATTGGTTAGATCAAGGAGTGCCCTGCTTTGACCAGATTGGTTTTTCGGTTGACTGTTAGTAAAATAACATATATTGAAATGACTTTTATTGTGCTACGATTTTCACTAGGGGATTTACTGATTATCTTGAGGTTGTCTTGTTTTGTTTATTTATACTCATGATAAATTAGATAGTAAGCCAATAACAGCACCTGTTTTAGGGAAAAGCTAATCCAAAGAAATTTATTTTTGTTGTCAAAATTTCCAATTGTTCAGATGGTTACAACTTCGGGAAAAACGTTTGAGCACCTTGGCCGGGTGGTGGAGGTAACCCATAACAGCGTTCGCATTGCCATTGATGGTGTAGCTGGGTGTGGCTCTTGCCAGGCAAAATCGGTATGCGCCATGGGCGATGCTGTGGAGAAGGATCTTGTGGTTGATAATAAGGATCTAGCTCTAAATCTGAACGATCAAGTTCGGGTAATATTGAAACAGTCGCAAGGCATGAGAGCGGTTACCTTGGGCTATGTTTTTCCGTTGATTATCCTTTTATGTGTTCTCATTTCTGCAGTTCAAGTTCTTGGTAACGAGGTTGAGGCTGGGCTTTTTTCAGTTGGAGCCGTGGGCATATATTATCTGTTTCTAAGGCTTTTTCGGAAAAAACTTGAGGAAAAGTTTGTGTTTATTGTTGAAAAGATTGATTAGAAATCCATAATACAATGAGTTCTACTATTATCCTTTTTACAGTTATTACTTTGAGTTTACTGGGAATAGTATCAGCCATTGTGCTGTACTTTGTTGCCCAGAAGTTTAAGATTTTTGAAGATCCTCGTATCGACGATGTTGAAGTCATGCTGCCCGGTGCGAACTGTGGAGGTTGCGGATATCCCGGTTGCCGTGGCTTGGCCGATGCATTGGTGAAGGCGGAGGACCTCTCAACTCTCTTTTGCCCTGTTGGAGGCAACGAAACCATGGCCAGTATTGCCCAGTATTTGGGCAAGGCAGTTGTTGCGAAGGATCCACAGGTTGCCGTAATACGCTGCCAGGGTTCGCCAGATCATCGCAAGCAAACCAATTTCTACGATGGTGCTACCTCTTGTGCAGTCTCCACCTCCCTCTATTCGGGCGATACGGGCTGCCAGTATGGATGCCTCGGCTACGGCGATTGCGTTTCGGTTTGCAATTTCGATGCTATTTTCATCAATCCTGTTACGAAGTTGCCGGAGGTAATCGATGATAAGTGTACGGCCTGTGGTGCTTGCGTTACTGCTTGTCCAAAGAATATTATTGAGCTAAGGAAGAAGAGACCTAAGGATAGAAAAATCTTCGTTTCGTGTGTGAGCATGGACAAGGGCGCCATTTCGCGAAAAGCATGTCAGGTTTCCTGCATTGGTTGTGGAAAGTGCGTAAAGGTTTGCGCCTTTGATGCCATTACCTTGCAAAATTACCTTGCCTATATAGATGCACAGAAGTGCACCCTTTGCCGCAAATGTGTGGCTGAGTGCCCAACCAATGCCATTCTTGAGCTCAATTTCCCTCCTCGAAAGAAGGTGGAAGTTGCAGAGGGTGAAGTTTCAGGTAGTTAATTTTGGTAAAACTTAAATAGCCTAAACCGTGTTGAAAACATTTTCAAAAGGCGGTGTACATCCACCAGAGGAAAAGATGTCGGCCTCAGCCGCAATCTCCATATTACCCATTCCGAATGAGGTTTTTATTCCAATTTCACAGCATATTGGTGCCCCATCTGAGCCGGTAGTGGCCAAAGGCGACAAGGTAAAGGTTGGCGATGTTATTGCCAAGAGTACCGGTTTTGTTTCGGCCAACATCCACTCTTCCGTATCGGGAACAGTTGTTGCTATTGAATCAGTGGTTGATGCCAGTGGATATCCCCGCCAAGCCGTAAAAATTGCGGTGGAGGGCGACGAGTGGCGTGCTGAAATAGAAAGGTCCTCCAACTTTATAAAGGCTGGTAACTTGTCTTCGAAGGAAATTCTCGACATTATCCAGGCATCCGGCATTGTGGGTCTTGGAGGTGCAACATTCCCATCGCACGTTAAGTTATCGGTGCCTCCCGGTAAAAAGGCAGAAGCCTTAATTATCAACGGCGTGGAGTGCGAACCCTACCTCACCTCCGACCATAGGCTGATGCTCGAAAAGGGGCATGAGGTATTGGAGGGCGCTCGCTTGCTGATGAATGCCTTGGGCGTATCAAAGGCTTATGTGGGAATTGAGAGCAATAAGCCCGACGCCATTACTCACCTGAAGACGCTGGTGAAAAACTATGAAGGGATTGAGATTGTCCCACTCAAGGTGAAATATCCTCAGGGCGGTGAAAAGCAGCTGATTAAGGCTGTGATTGGCCGTGAAGTTCCATCGGGTGGACTACCCATCGATGTTGGTGCCGTAGTGCACAACGTGGGTACTGCGTTCGCCGTGTACGAAGCGGTGGTTAAGCATAAACCTCTTTTTGAAAGAGTGGTTACCGTTACCGGTAAATCGGTTAATAATCCACGCAACTTCATGGTTAGGGTGGGCACTCCGGTTTCTAACCTTATTGATGCCATTGGCGGTATGCCCGAAGATACGGGCAAAATAATTAGCGGCGGCCCCATGATGGGGAAAGCCCTAAATAACCTGAATGCGCCGGTAACAAAGGGAACATCGGGCATACTGCTCGTTCCTGAAAAGTTGTCGCGTCGACCACAGGAGGCCGTTTGTATTCGTTGCTCTAAATGCGTGAGCGCCTGCCCCATGGGTTTAGAGCCTTACCTGCTTATTAAGTTAAGCAAGAGAAGCCTTTACGAGCGCATGGAAGTTGAACGCGTTCTCGATTGCATGGAGTGCGGTTCTTGCAGCTTCACCTGTCCGGCCAACTTGCCACTACTCGACTATATTCGGTTGGGGAAGGGTGCCGTTGCCAAAATGATTAGAAACCGTAAGAAATAAACAACCCAAAAACTAATATAGCTGATGGAAAAAATATTCACCGTTTCTCCTTCTCCCCATGCATTTGGGAAGGAGTCCGTCAGAAAGCTAATGTTCGACGTCATAATTGCCCTGCTTCCCGCGCTGCTTATATCCATTTTTTATTTCGGCTTGGGAGCACTCATTGTCACGTTGGTTTCGGTAGCTTCCTGCCTAATATTTGAGTATGTAATTCAGAAATACATCCTTAAGGTTAAACCCACCATTAATGACGGTTCCGCATTGGTTACCGGACTTCTATTGGCGTTTAATCTTCCTACCAATATACCTATCTTTCTCATTGTTATCGGTAGTCTGGTTGCCATAGGCATTGGAAAGATGAGCTTTGGTGGACTGGGAAACAACCCATTTAACCCCGCACTGGTGGGACGCGTATTTTTGCTCATCTCCTTTCCGGTTCAAATGACCAGCTGGCCCAAGCCCGTGCAGTTTACGGGCATTACCAACTTTCTGGGTGCTCATATGCACTATGCTGATGCCGTTACAGGTGCAACTCCACTGGCTGCCATGAAGGAGGCGCTTAAGGCTGGCAAACCCGTTTCCGAAGTTTTTCATTCGGGAGTGATTCCTTCCTATGGCGATATGCTCATGGGGAATATGGGCGGAAGCCTTGGTGAGGTTGCTGCATTGGCACTGATTATTGGTGGTTTATATCTGTTGTTTCGTAAGGTAATTACCTGGCATATTCCCGTTGCTATTTTGGGCAGCGTTGCAGTGTTTACTACTCTGCTCAACTTGGGAAATCCTGAGCGATTTGCAGGTCCAGTATTTCATCTACTTACAGGTGGCGTTATTCTTGGTGCAATATACATGGCCACCGATTACGTAACATCACCCATGAGCCACAAGGGAATGATACTCTACGGAGTTGGCATTGGGGTTATTACCGTACTTATTCGAGTGTTTGGAGCATATCCGGAAGGAGTTTCCTTTGCCATTCTTATTATGAACGGCTTTGTTCCTCTAATAAACATGTATATGAAACCTAAACGCTTTGGGGAGGTGTTGAAAAATGGCAGGTAAAGAATCTACGTTCAAAAATATGGTGGTAACACTGTTTGTAATAACATTTGTTGCCTCAGCCGCTCTTGGAGTTGTGTACGAGCTTACCAAGGAGCCCATTGAGGCCGCTCAGGTGGCTAAGATTAACAATGCCATTAAGTCGGTAGTGCCGCCCTTTGACAATAACCCCAGCGCCGAGGGATACCTTGTTGCTTACGAAAAGGATAGCCTCAAGATGTATCCGGCCAAAAAGGACGGAAAGTTAGTTGGTGTTGCCGTAGAAACCTATACCGACAAGGGTTTTGCTGGACATATAAGCCTCATTGTTGGGTTTCTTCCCGATGGAACCATTAACGATGTGGCCATTATTTCGCAGCACGAAACTCCCGGCTTAGGCGATAAAATGGAGAAGAAAAAATCGAACTTCACTGTACAGTTTATGGGAAAGAACCCAAAGGATTTTAAGCTGATGGTGAGAAAGGATGGCGGCGATGTGGATGCCATTACGGCATCGACCATTAGTTCGCGGGCATTTTGCGACGCCGTTGATAGGGCCTACAACGCCTTTATGAAAGGAGGTAAGAAATGAATGTTTTTAAAGAAATAGTTCGGGGGGTAGTTAAGGAGAATCCCACCTTTGTGCTACTGCTGGGGATGTGCCCCACGCTGGCTACCACCACCTCTGCCGTCAACGGTATGGGCATGGGGTTTGCCACGCTCTTTGTACTGGCCATGTCGAACATGGTAATTTCCATGGTAAAGGACCTCATTCCGGGAAAGGTTCGTATTCCCGCCTTCATCGTAATTATTGCCTCCTTTGTAACCATGGTCGACCTTTCCATGGCAGCTTACCTGCCTGCGTTGCATGCGCAGCTTGGTATATTTATTCCACTTATTGTGGTTAACTGTATTGTTCTGGGCCGTGCCGAAGCATTTGCATCTAAAAATGGGGTTTTTGCTTCGTTTATGGATGGGGTAGGTATTGGGCTTGGATTTACCCTTTCGCTTACCGTGCTGGGCGCCGTTAGGGAGATGCTTGGCAGTAAAGCAGTTTTTGGATTCAAGTTTGGAACCGGCGATGGCATGCTCATCTTTGTGCTGGCCCCCGGAGCCTTTCTGGCCTTGGCCTACCTCATGGTGCTCTTTAATAAAATGAAACGCAAATATTTTAGCAACTAGCCATGGAATATATCATTATTGTCATTACCGCCATCTTTGTCAACAACGTTGTACTTTCCCAGTTTCTTGGGATATGTCCGTTCCTTGGCGTTTCCAGCAAGGTGGAAACCTCGCTTGGCATGGCCGGTGCTGTAACCTTTGTTATGGCCTTGGCTAACTTGGTAACCTACTTTGTGTTTAACTACATTCTCCTGCCACTTCACATTGGGTATATGCAAACCATCACCTTTATTCTGGTGATTGCTGCGCTGGTGCAAATGGTGGAGATTATTCTAAAAAAGGTGGCTCCTGCGCTCTACCAAGCGTTGGGAATCTTCCTTCCGCTTATTACCACCAACTGCGCCGTGCTGGGTATTGCATTGCTGGCTATACAGAAGAACTATAACCTCGTAGAGAGCGTGGTATTCAGCACCGCCACAGCGTTGGGCTTTGGATTGGCCTTGGTGATATTTGCCGGACTACGCGAGAACCTTGAGCTGGCGGAGGTGCCACGCGAGATGAAGGGAACTCCCATAGCATTGGTAACCGCCGGTATTTTAGCCATGGCATTCATGGGATTTGCCGGTATCGTAAAGTAAACAAGCTTAACCCCAAAATGCAAAGGCTTACCCACGGGTAGGCCTTTGTTGTTAAAGAGGATGGAGAACAACGGTTGGGTGAGTTTTGCTATATTTGCTAAAGTGGTGGTTTGGTGGGCACACCGATAAGGACATTCGCGTATTCTAAGATAAAAGCAAGTAAATTTAAAAAATTATGCAGCAAACTTGAAGGTGTCTACGTATGGCGTCCTCCGGTTGACTACTGCAAAAATCCTTGCCAGCAGCTTATTCCGCACGATGTTTATGGCGCACATGC
>DATKVT010000081.1 GCA_035529935.1 Williamwhitmania sp.
CAGCCGTTGGCCGTGATGGTCGACAGCCATTTTAATGGTATGGGGGGCTATTCTGTGATTAGGAGTCTTAAGAATAGCGAATTTACCAAGAACATACCAGTTTTTCTCTTTCATGACTTTCTTGACCAAGACACTGTTCACTTAGCCTTGGAGTTAGGTACCAACGTTTTTTTTCGCAAACCGATTGACCCCATCGAGTTTATTCCTCGCCTTCAGGCCCAACTTAGAGGAGCTCTTGACATTAAAGAGTTGAGGGCAGCCTCGCAGCGGTTGAATGATTTTGCTGCTGCTGCTACCAACGCTGGAAATTCAGTGTTAATGGTAAATGCTATGGGTTTCATTGAATGGGTTAATGGGGGCTTTGAAAAATTGTATGGTTGCAACCTAGGGGAGTTCAAAACACGCTTTGGCGAAAATCTTTTTTCTAGAGATCTTTCCCCCGAAACGGTTGCTGCCTTTATGCGATGCAAGGAAAAGGGAGAGTATGTTACCTACTTTAACACTTGGCGCATGGAGGACGGCACGGTGAAGGATATTCAAACCTCCCTGTCACCCGTTTACGATCACTGGGGTAATTTCTTTAAGATTATTTGCATTGAAACAGATGTTTCTGATTTAAAGTTGGTTGAAAGAGAACTTGAAGTGAAACACGCTCATATTACTGAGGCGAATAGACTTCTTGAGCATCAGCGAGCTGAAATCGAACAGCAAAAGCAATTCATTGAGGATGAAAAAAGGAAATCGGAAGAGTTGCTCCGGAATATTCTGCCAATGGAAATTGCGCGGCAGCTCACCAAAAAGGGGGTTGCAAAGCCAAAAGCATTTAAAGATGCCTCAGTACTTTTTACCGACTTTGTAGGTTTTTCCAACTTATCAAGGACATACGATACGCTGCAGCTCATCGAAATACTGGATCAATACTTCCAGAAGTTTGAGGATATTAGCGATGGTCACTTTTTGGAAAAAATAAAAACAATTGGCGATGCCTACATGTGTGCTGGCGGTTTACCTAGAACCAATAAATCACATGCTTTCGATACAGTTTTAGCGGCCTTGGAGATTAAAAAATATGTGCAGGATATGGTTACAGCTGATATTGAGCAGGGGAAGATGCCTTGGTCTATTCGAATTGGCATCCATTCTGGCGAAGTAATTGCTGGGGTTATTGGGCGAAAGAAATTTGCCTACGATATCTGGGGCGATACCGTGAATGTAGCCAGCAGGATGCAGGAAGCCTCCATTCCCGGGAAAATAAATATTTCGGAAACTACCTACGAAAAAATAAAGGATTACTTTGTTTGTATTCCGAGGGGGGAAATGCCTCTCAAAAATATTGGATCCTTAAATATGTATTTTGTAGAAAGAATCCTTCCTGAAATGAGCGAAGATGCCGACGGAATTTTCCCCAACGCTCAGTTCAAAAAGATACTTTCAACTTATTAATCTTCACTTATTAAGTTAAAGTCGAAACTTAATGGCAGCAAGGATTTTATATTTGAAACTCGTTGTATGGCATTGGTTCCGTGCATGATTACCTCGATGGGAGTGTTGTAGCGATTTTGTGTTTCGAGCAAAACTTGCCGGCAAGCGCCACATGGGTACACTGGATTCTCATTGTAGATTCCTTTATACATCGAGCTAACGGCAATGGCTTTAACAGGTTGATCGGGATAAAGAGCGTTGGCCTGAAATATGGCTACGCGTTCGGCGCAAAGTCCTGATGGATAGGCCACGTTTTCCTGATTATTGCCAGTGACTATGGTTCCATCTGCGAGCAATACCGCCGCTCCAACTTTAAACTTGGAATATGGGGCGTAGGCTTTTAAGGCAACTTTTTTTGCCTTTTCGACAAGAACCTGATATTCTGGCGTTAACTCGGTTAAGTTTTCGTATTCGAAAAATTTTACTGAAATTTCTACCTCTTTCATTTTTTCTATTGCTAGTTTTGCAGGTAAACACAAACCTACTCAAAATTTTATAAATGTAAAACCCCTCTTTAATAATGATTTGCAAAAGTTGTTCAAAAAAAGGGATTGCAAATTTGGAAAAAAAAATGAAGCGAAGCCTGTTTTTGTTTATAGTATTTTTTACTTTTTCTGTTTCGGGTTATGCACAAAGTGGTAAACAATATTCAAGAGAAGACTATATTCTGGCATACAAAGATTTGGCAGTTAGGCAAATGAAGCAAAGTGGTGTGCCAGCTAGTATCATTTTGGCTCAGGGTATGCTGGAGTCTGATAATGGAAATAGCACACTAGCTCTAGAGGCGAATAACCATTTTGGTATAAAATGTCATGACAATTGGCGCGGAGCTACAATCTATCACGACGATGATAGGAGAAATGAGTGTTTCAGAAAATATAGAAAGCCAGAGGAATCGTTTATCGATCATTCTGACTTTTTGCGTGACACCAGAAGGTATGCCTTTTTGTTTGACCTAGCACCCACTGATTACAAAGGTTGGGCTAGGGGATTGCACAAGGCAGGTTATGCTACTAACCCTGACTATGCCAACATGCTCATTAAAATTATTGAAGATAATAAACTCTACCTTCTCGATAGAGGTGTAGATATTCAGGTTGCATCGCATCATGGTAAGAAATCCCATGTTGATGACAACTCCTATTTTGTTGATATTTACAAACAACATAGAGTAAGCGAGACAAATGGTGTGAAGTATGTGGTGGCGAAAGAGGGTGATTCGTTTGAAAGCTTAGCTAAGGAGTTGGAGATGATGCGGTGGCAACTATTTAAATACAACGATTTGCCAAAAGATGCCACTATAACAAGCGGAGAGGTGCTTTACGTTAAGCCAAAGCGCAGAAGTGCATCGCGGGAATACCCAACTCATATCGTTGACAGTAGTGAAACGCTTCAGCAAATTTCACAGCAGTATGCAGTAAAGCTTAAAATGCTCTATAAACGCAATGGCCTTAAGCCGGGGGAAGAGCCAATTGCTGGTCAAAAAATTTACATGAGAGGATGGAAGCCCGGCGTGAAAAAAGGCTGGCTCTTTTAAGAAAATCGATAGATTTCAATGTTTTTAAATCCGCGAAGGAATTCTTCAGTTGTCATTCGCTTTTTGCCTGCCAGCTGGATCTCATTAATATAGATTGCTCCGTCACTGGTGAGCACTTGAAGGTATGTTTTACCATCAGATACAATGCTCCCCGGTGTTCCCGCTATTTCGGAGGTGGAGCAATGAGCCATAAAAATTTTGACTGGAATTTCCTCATTTGTGGCGCTGGATACAAGTGCTGCCCAGGCTGCAGGGTAAGGACTTAATCCTCGAATGAGATTAAATATGGTTGCACTTGAATTTGCCCATTCTATCCTACAATCGTCTTTAAATATTTTTGGTGCGCCATTAGGCTCGTTTTTCTGAGAAGGTGGCTGATCGATTGCTAACACCGAATTAGCGGCAAGAGCGTCAAGAGTCTTAACTACCAGCTTTGCCCCCGAGGCCATCAACCTGTCATGCAGTTCACCAGCGGTTTCGTCCGGTCCAATGGCCACTGTTTCTTGAAAAATCAACTTTCCCTTATCAATCTCCTCATTGATAAAGAAGGTTGTATTTCCAGTCTCCTTTTCACCGTTAATAATTGCCCAGTTTATGGGTGCTGCCCCTCTATACTGTGGTAGGAGAGAGGCGTGAAGGTTGAAGGTCCCTAGTTTTGGTATTGACCATATATCTTTTGGAAGCATCCTGAAGGCTACAACTACAATAACGTCAGGGTTCAGCTGTTGAATCGCATTGATGAAATCGACATCTTTTAGCTTGGCTGGTTGTAGAAGGGGAACTCCTAACCTTACGGCTTCCTGTTTTACCTCCGATTGCTTAACCTTTTGACCACGGCCTGCTGGCTTGTCTGGAGCTGTAACTACGGCCAAGATGTGGTGATTTGAGAGGGATATTTGTCGCAACGATTCTGCGGCAAACTCTGGGGTGCCCATAAAAATTACGCCGAGCTGCCTCTTCATGCCTATTCGTTCTTTTTTGTTTGGTGAAGCGTATGGCCCATTTTATCCCTTTTTGTTTCTAGATAAAATGCATTAAACTGGTTGGGTTTTACTTCAATGGGAATGTTTTCGACTATTTCAAGGCCATATCCTTCAAGACCGGTAATCTTTTTAGGATTATTGGTCAGCAGCATAATCTTTTTAATCTTGAGGTCATGCAGTATAGCTGCCCCCACTCCGTAATCTCTTTCATCGGCCTCAAAGCCCAGCTCTACGTTGGCTTCCACAGTGTCGCGACCCTCTTCCTGTAACTTGTATGCATGAATTTTGTTGAATAGTCCAATTCCGCGACCTTCCTGGTTCATGTAAACAATTACACCTTTCCCTGCCTTGTCAATTTTTCGCATTGCTTCGTGCAGCTGGGGACCACAATCGCATCGGTAGCTCCCAAAAATATCTCCCGTAACGCACGATGAGTGAACACGAACAAGGATGGGCTCATTTTCGGCCCACTCTCCTTTTACAAGGGCAACATGTTCTAATCCGTTGCTCTTTTGGCGGTAAGGAATAAGTTCAAAGTCACCATACTCCGTTGGAAGCTTAACTCGCTGGCCTTTATCAATAATGCTTTCTCTTTTTAACCGATAGGCAATTAAGGCTTCAATTGAAATTATTTTAAGGCTGAACTTTTTTGCAATCTCAAGTAGTTGAGGCAGACGGGCCATGGTGCCATCTTCATTCATAATTTCAACAAGCGCACCACCAGTACGTAATCCGGCAAGTCGAGTTAGGTCAACTACGGCTTCGGTATGTCCTGCGCGCCTCAGCACTCCTTTGTCGCGCGCCTTGAGCGGAAAAATATGGCCAGGTCGTCCCAAATCTTCCGCTTTCGTGGCAGGATCAACCAGCGCTTTTATGGTTTTTGCCCTATCGGCAGCAGAAATACCCGTTGTGCAGCCATGTCCATTGAGGTCAACTGATACGGTAAATGGGGTTTGGTGCAATGCCGTATTGTGTCCAACCATAAGGTTGAGGTCTAACTCCTTGCAGCGTTCCTCGGTGATTGGAGCACAAATTAGGCCACGCCCATGCGTAGCCATAAAGTTTACCTTTTCTGGGGTGATGAGTTCTGCTGCTACCACAAAATCTCCCTCGTTTTCTCGGTCCTCATTATCGACAACGATAATGATCTTCCCGTTCTTAATATCTTCAATTGCCGACTCAATCGTATCGAGTTGACTACTGGTTGCGTTGTGTTGGTTGCCAGACATTGGACTTAACTCCTTTTACGAATTTAAAAAATCCTAGTAGTAGTGCGAGGTTCATTCCATAAAAGTGGGTAATGAACCGCACAAAGGTAATATGAATGTTTATTCTTTTTAGCATGTAATCGGCAATGGGTAGCAAAAAGCTCGCCAAAAAAAGTAAAAGCAAGAGTTGGTAGAAGTGGGAGCGAAGCGATAGGGCAATATTGGCTGACAATGCAAGCAGGATCAAGAATGGTCCAAACCACCTGATAACCTTGTGTGATAATAGTGCAAAGGCCGACCCACGGTAAGGGGGCCATAAAAGAGACCTGAAGTGCCATAAATTTTGAAACGCGCCAGCAGATATCCTGACTTTTCGTCGGAACTCTTCCGCTATATAGTTGGAGACATCTTCGTAAACATACGCTGTCATGCTGTTGATGGCTAGTTCACCCTGTTCAATCACTTTCATGCATATGTAGAAATCGTCGACAAGAAAATTTTGAGGAACCTTGTGGTAACTATTTTTACGAATGGCAAAGCAGCCACCAAATGGTCCCATCATGGAACCCCACACTCTCCCTTCGTAATTTTTAATGTGTACCTCACGGTTGATATAGGTGCTCTCAGGAAGCGAAATCCCTGATTTGTTGATGCCTGTATTGGAAACCCTGCTGTCCACTAACCCAACTTTCGGATTTTTGAAATGCTTTACCAGTTCATAGATGGTATTCGCATCAAAGAAGACGTTAGCATCGGTTGAGATTACAACATCCCCGGTTGCCATGTCAAACAGGTCATTAATGGTATTTGATTTGCCTTGCCTTTCAAAATTGATAACCTGTAGCGATGAATGCTCCATGCATAGCTGCACTAAAATATCGTTGGTGCTGTCGGTGGAGGAGTCGGAACCAACAAGAACCTGAAACTTGTTTGATGGATAGGTTGTGCTGTATATACTTTCTATCTTTTTGGCAATTACCTTCTGTTCGTTGTGTACCGCCATTAATATTGTGACCGTAGGCAGAACATCGTTGGAAGAATAGGTTATCTGATTGTCGCCATGCCACTTCGATAGCATCCACAGTATGCCAGGATAGAGCACATAGGAATGAAAGATTAGGACTACTGGTAGCCAGAATAGGTACTCCACCTTACACTTAATTGGATAAATTTTTTTGTTTCAAAGCCACCTCGCGGTAAAAGTCAAGAAGGCTACTACTTATGGTGTTGCTGTTGAAATTCTCATTTGCGAAGTGGTAGGCATGCCTTCCTGTTGTCTCTGCAAGTTTAGGATTTTTAAGCAACGAGATGCATGTTTCTGCCATTTTTTCAGGTGTATTGGCAATAAAGAGTTCCTTTCCAATATCAGCGTTTATGCCTTCGGCCCCAATTTTGGTTGAAACAATTGCTTTGCCAGCAGCCATGCCTTCCACTATTTTTATTCTCAGGCCCGATCCCGACAGAAGTGGGATAACCAAAACACCATGATCGCGCATATACTCTTCGGCACTATCCACCTCCCCATCGTACACTACGCCATCATGCTTAATCTGCTCCAGAAAGTGGTGTGGAGCGTTTCTTCCAGCAATGTGGAATTGAGCGTATGGAAGTTCTATTCGTATTATTGGCCAACAGCTGTGGAGGAACCATAACAACCCTTCCTGGTTGGGTAGCCAATCGAGCCCTCCAATATGAAAGATTGTGTTGGGGAATATTGGAGGGGTAGGTTGTTGAGACAAGCGATTGGCATTAAGTCCTGTTTGCGCAACATGCTGAGGAGTTGCAGGAACAAACTGTCTAAACCGCTTACCATCGCTCTCTGTTATTGGAATTATTATGTCAACTTTTCTGAAAACTGCAATCTCCATCCGCCTGATTCTCCTAGCTAAGATGTTGAGATAGGCTCTTTTTATTGGGTTCTTTGTTAGCTGTGCCGTAAGTTGCCATATTTCGTGCTCAACATTATGTGCCCGCAAGGCAATTGTTGCCTTAGTTTGTGCCCTAATAACTTCGATATAGGGTGTAAGATAAAGACCTTCGAGCTGAATAACATCGTAAGCCTCTTTTGTAAGTTGGGATTCTAGTGTTGCTTTAAATCTCGAATTGATAAAACGAACCGCATTGTATGGCTTATTTGAAAAAAAAAGGTTGAGCATCATCCTTACAAATGAAATGCTGGTGTCAACATAAACGGTCTTTAGATTGATACTCGTGGTTAATTCCTGTGGAATATTTTCGGGCGGAAAGAAGTGCTTTGATGTGTTTATGGCAAGTACAGAAACATCAGCACCGACCTGAGAAAGGCCTGTTGCCATGTTTAGCGTTGCAATGGCCCCTCCGTCAATAGGTGGATAAGGTATTTTGTTAGCGATAATTAGTATTCTCATCCCTTGCTGTGCTTCTTCTTGGTGCCGAAAAAGCGTCTAACCTTTTTTATAATTTGCAGGTACCAATCAATATTGAGTAACATGGAGTCGGTTGTTGCCTTATAAGAGAGGAAAACGCCCAAAGGCAAAAGAATAACGCTCGAAATCCACATGCCGTCAATAGCAGGTAACATGCCTTCTCTTACGAACTTTTCTCCTGTAATGGATATGATGTAGTATATAACGAAAAAGAAAACTGAAATTACCACCGGCATGCCAAGCCCTCCCTTTCGGATGATAGCCCCAAGCGGTGCTCCTATAAAGAAGAAGACAAAGCAGGCAAATGAAAGTGCAAATTTTCGATGCCACTCAATTTCGTGCCTGTAAATGACGCGCTGCTTGTATGAGATTTCATCCTTTGTTGTGGCAAGATTGTTTTTGGCTGACCGGGCCATGGAGAGTGCGTAATTCAAGGAAGATTTCTTTTCGTTAAGGTCGAGGGTAGCCATTGCCGAATCAACGCTGTAGGGATATTTGTTGTTTAATTTACCAGAAGTATCAATAGGCCCCATAAAGGCTCCGGCACCTAGCATGTTACGAAAAACCATCTTCTTTCGTGAGGAGAGCTCGTCTGTTAAAGAATCTTCGGCATGGGCGAGCTGCTTGAGGTTGAGCATTTGGTAGTTGCTCTTGAAAAGGCCCTCGTCGGTGCGCTTAAAATCGAATCCCGTGAGTGGTAGTATAAAGGTCTCCTCCTTGAAAAATGTTCTACGGAAGGCATAGTCGTTGGCCTTTGCATTTCTTGGTCTTCCGGTGTTGCGAACCTCTTCATAGGCATTGCCGTGGAACAACTCTACAACCATAAACTTTTTGTTTGCTGTAACCCGCATGTATCCGGAGTCGGCAGTGGTAACCGAAATGTTGCCTTCGTTGTTGGCGTGGTTATATATCATTATTCGCCGCATAAGGTTGGAGTTTCTATCCTTGCTCCCAACCTTAATGCTATAACCGTTAATGGAATTGGTAAACACGCCTTCCTTTATTTGTAGCTCCGGTCTTTGCTGGCCAACGCTGTAGAGCAGTGTCTTCATTTTCAGATTTGTAACAGGCAGCACATTATTCGAAAATAAGAAGCCTAGCCCGCTAATAACAATGATAAGAATAATGAGTGGAGCCAATATTCTTCGAAGGGAGATGCCTGCGGCCTTCATGGCAAGTAGCTCGTTGTTCTCTCCCAACGATCCTAGCGTCATAATGGAGGCAAGCAAGACCGTTAGGGGCAAAGCCATGGGTACTAAGGTGGCAGAGGCGTATAGTAGTAGCTCACCAATGATATCCCAAGTAAGTCCTTTGCCAACGAGATCATCAATGTATTTCCATAGAAACTGCATCAACAAAATGAACATTACAATGAAGAAGGTCATCAGCATTGGGCCGAGAAAGGACTTCAGGATATAGGAGTGAAATTTTTTCACAGAATTGGCTTTTATTTAGGACAACAAATTTAGCGCCTTTTTTCTAATTGCCTTGCGGCATTGGTTTAAAAGGTGCTGTTCGATGTTAATAATGGTCGAATTTCAAAGGCTTGATATTCTGCAGGGAATGAATTTGCTTGGCTTTTGGCCATTTTTGAGAGGCAAAAAAGTTTAAAAACCATTTGTTTTTTTGAAAATTGGTCTATCTTTGCACCCGCAAAACAAACAATGGCGAGGTAGCTCAGCTGGTTAGAGCGCATGATTCATAATCATGAGGTCGCGAGTTCAATCCTCGCTCTCGCTACGATAAGGTCCTGTTAGTCGCAGGACTTTATTTATGGTTAATAGTTAGTAGCTAGTTTTGGTGGTGGGTACCCTTACGAGGGTGCCCTTTTTTTATAGTATTTGGTCGTCAGTCGGTCCGTCTGCCAAATTTTTATGCTTGTAGCTCCTCTTTTTTTTGCTTTTATTTCCACGCTTTGGCTTCTTTACCCGCTTTTCCTTCTTCGACTTTTTGGTTACCTTGAAAATTGCCATAGTCATAAACAGGACAACCCCCAGAAATATTAGCCATGGCCAGTGATTCTGCAGATATTTTGCTGTTTTGCCATGGTTCGATTCGTCCTTTGCTTGAGCCTTGTTGGAGCTATTGGAAGTGGTGGCTTGATTGGTTGCAGGGGCTTGCTGCACATTAATGGTGATGTTTATGTTGTCCACCTTGCTTCTGATATCCTTAATTTCGTTGCTGAGCAACTCCAGATCGCTGCGGTTTAAGGCCATGGCGGTTTCCAGCCTTGCAACCTCCTGCTGGTTGCTTGCCGATTGCAGCAGACGATTATAGCGTGGGGCAATGTCGCGTTTCTCCCTAGCACGCTGGGTGAGGTTGCTGAGGGTGAGGCTAATATCCTCCACCGAATGTGACTGCCGTTGCACCAACAGTGGCAGCTCACCTAAGCTAGTCAACACGGAGTCGAGATGCTGGCGGGGCACTACCATAACGAACGAACCTTTAACGCCCTTTTCCGTGGTTTCGAGAAATTCCGACTTCACCATGGAGGAGTTTTTTTGCGCTAAAGCATAAATGCCTCTTCGCAGCTCGCTGAGATTGGCGGTATGCCCGGCGATTAAGAACGATATGGCGTTGGTTCGCGAGAATAGCGATGGTGGAAGGTTCGCTGGACGATAATGAATGGTCGTGTCGGCAACGGTAGCCTGTTCGGCTTGTTTAAAAGGATTGTGGCTGGTGCATGCCATGGTCACCAACAGCAAAATGGGTAGGAAATGCTTCATAGCCATTTTTGCTGAAAGTTAGGTAAAAAACGGGTTTCTATGCAACTGTAATCGTTGTATTTTCAACCTGCACCTTGTCACCCTTTCTAACTTTTGCCCTTTTCCTGCTCTCGACTACAGCGTTTAGCTTAACAAGTCCCTCTTCCACAAAAACTTTAGCATCGGCACCCGACTGGGCCATGCGCGTTACTTTGAGCAGCTGTATAAGCTCAATATATTCGCCCTTGAGTTCAAATGTAATGTCGTTCATGGTGCAAAGTAACAAAAAAGGCTGCCAATATTGGGCAGCCTTTTAAATCAATGGTGTTATATTTATTTGGTTGATGCTTCCAACCGCTTCATCATGAAGAAAATGAATGCAGCTGATACGAGGCAGCAGATAACGAAGAATGACCAGAGCTGCCACAGTTCAAACTTACCATAGAAAATTGCGCCAATAAAGAGCAGCTGATTGCCAAGAGCAGTTGCAGCCAACCATCCGCCCTGCATGGTACCCTTATACTTTGGTGGAGCCACCTTTGAAACAAAGGAGATTCCCATTGGGCTGAGAAACAGCTCGGCAATCGTAAGCACAAAGTAGGTTGAAATCAACAGGTAGGGCGATACCAGCTGGTTGTCGGGAACCGGGTTGCCGTGGAGCGACGATTGGGAAATTAGCCCAAGGGAACCAATGGCCATTACAATAAAGCCGGTTGCGGCTAGAATCATCCCAATTCCGATTTTCCGTGGAGAGGATGGTTCTATCCCCCTTTTGTTCATCCAGGAGAATGAGGCAACTGCCACTGGTGTTAAAGCAACAATAAAGAATGGGTTGAGATGCTGAAACAGTTCAGGTGAGAATAGATTTGCTGCCGGCATACCTTTTAGAACGTGAAACGAAAGATAACCAAGGCCGAAGGTGCTAATTGCACCGATAATGCGCTGAAGCGACGTCGATTCTCTTTTAAGTAGAAAGTAGATTCCAACAAGTGTTCCAAGCATTGGCAGCAGTGCCCAAAGATCGAACCAGAAGAATGTTTCTGGGCCAACAATGCGTTGCGTATAGTCTCGTGCAAAGTAGGTTAGCGTTAGACCATTCTGATGAAATGACATCCAAAAGAATATTACAACGGCAAATACAAGGAATAGGGCTGTAAGCCTTGATTTAACCTCTTCGCGTGACATTTCTTTAACCTTTATCTCTTCTCCATTGCTGTCTTTCGCGGGTGTTACCGAGAAACCGGTTGCTAGCATTTTGCCAAATGCAAAGTAGACAGCTAACGATACCAGCATCATAAATGCCGCAAACCCAAATGCATAGTTATATCCTGTTGAGAATGCTCTAATGTACTCTTCTGCAAAAGCGTTTACATTAAAATTTATGGGAAGAGTGCCCCCAACGAATGCCTCGTGTGCAACATTTGTAAGCAGTTGGGCAGATCCATCAACGCCATTTTTTACGTTCCAGCACAGCGAGGGTAATTCTGCTCGGTCAACGAAGTGGGAAAGGCCTAGAACATGCTCTTTAATGCTAATGGCAACCGTTGGAGCAAATAATGCACCAATATTTATTCCCATGTAGAAAATTGAGAATGCTGAATCTCGTTTTGCCTGAAACTTTGGATCTTCATACAGATTACCCACAACCGCCTGGAGATTCCCTTTGAACATTCCGTTCCCAAAGGCAATTACGAAGAGGCCGGCGCAAGCCTGAATTAGGCCTGCCGTTGTGGAGGCAGTTGGAATTGCAATCAGCACGTAGCCTAAGGCCATGGTCACAATTCCAAAAGTAATTGTTTTCTTAAGGCCAACTAGCCGATCGGCAACAATTCCGCCAACCAGTGCTAATGCATATATTGAGGCATAAAAAATGGAGTATATGATTCCTGCATTGGTCCCCGTTAGTCCAAACTTTGCCTGTAGAAAGAGCACGAGAATGGCCATCATTGTGTAGAAACCGAATCGTTCGCCCATGTTGGCGAAGAATGCTACAAAGAGGCCTTTGGGATGTCCTTTGAACATGATTATATCAGATTTAAGTTAATATTTGTTAATTTTTTTCAAGTTTGACAAAGATAAAAATCTTTTTCAGCCAGAAAACTGATAATTGTTATTGCCATGGCGAATTATTCCTTTTCACGCCATTCTTTGCTACCTTTGTGTTTGGTTGTAGTAAGAATAGCGGTATTCCTCTTGCTATACGGCACTGTTAACGGTGAAAGTGATGTGCTCTTCACTTAGATAGGATTGTCGTCTTAATGTGATTTAGGGCAAAGGATTATTCCTAAATTCAGTAATCATGAAGATTTTCACAACAAGTCAGGTGAAGTTGCTCGACAGCTACACCATTGTCAACGAGCCAATTACCTCCATCGACCTAATGGAGAGGGCGTCGAGTAGTCTATTCGAAACGCTGATTAAGCAGTTTTCCGCTAGCGAGGTGTTTCTCTTTTTCATTGGTCCCGGAAACAATGGGGGAGATGGACTTGCTTTAGCTCGGATGCTTTCCTGCGTTGGAAAAAGAATTTCTGTTTTCCTTCTGTCTCCGCTAGAGCAGCTTTCACCTGATTCATTGGTCAACTATATGCGACTTTCAAAGGTCGTTGGGCTAAGCATTGTGATGATGAAGGATAGAGCTGACTTACCCTTAATTTCTGAGGACGCTATTGTCGTTGATGCACTTTTGGGTTCTGGGTTAACTCGGCCGGTGAAAGGATTTGCCAAGGAGGTAATTCAGCATATAAATGGGGCTCACAGTACTGTTCTGTCCATTGATATTCCCTCCGGATTGCCCGGTGAAGATTGCGACTCTTTTCCTGACGATTCCATAGTGAGAGCCACCTATACCTACACCCTTCAGTTTCCAAAAATTTCATTCTTTTTTCCTGAAAACGAAAAATTCGTAGGGGAAATAGTTGTTGTACCAATAGGGCTTCACCCAGATGGTATTGCCTCCACCGCAACCAGTTATACCTATTTATTAATGGGTGACCTTTCTCAAATGATTCCATCAAGGCCGATTTTTGGACATAAAGGAACCTTTGGCCACCTGCTTGCGATTGCGGGAAGCAAGGGAATGATGGGTGCTTCGTTGCTGGTGGGGAAGGGTGCTTACCGTGCTGGAGTGGGGTTAGTCACATGCCATGTTCCATTGGATCAGGGTGCTGTTTTGCAAATAGGACTTCCAGAAGCCTTGGTGGATGAAGACGCAAGTCCAGAATATTTTACAAAGTTTAGCGATATCGATAGGTGTTCTGCAGTAGTTGTTGGCCCGGGAATTGGACAGAGCCAAGATACTGCCAAGGCTGTTGAACAACTTTTTCGCACCGTAAGCGTTCCTTTGGTTATCGATGCCGATGCAATAAACCTAATGGCAATGTATCCCAAGTTACAGAAGTTACTACCCGAAAATGCCATACTAACCCCTCATCCAAAGGAACTCGAACGTCTGCTGGGGAAATGGAACCATACATATGAACGCATTGAACGGCAGCGTACCTTTGCCGTGGATCATAAGGTGGTATTGCTTTGCAAAGGTAAATACACCACAATTGCGCTTCCTTCAGGAGATATTATTTTCAATTCGACTGGAAATTCGGGAATGGCAACTGGCGGTTCGGGCGATGCACTTTCCGGCATAATTGGAGGACTTCTCGCTCAAGGTATTGATCCTGCTGAGGCTGCTTCCATTGGCGTTTTTCTACATGGCCTTGCTGGTGATATTGCTGCTTCAAAGGTAAGCGAGCACGGCATGATGGCTTCCGATATAATCAATCACCTTGGGGATGCGTGGCTTAAAGTGATCGGAGCATAAAAAAGGCGTATCGCATTGGATATACAGAAATCCAGAGTTTTGCTAAAACATTATTTTATGCATATGAAGTATATAATGAGAATTTTACCATTAGCGTCAATGTTGCTAGGTGGCCTGAGCGCTTGCTCACAATCAAGGCATGTTATGGTTCACCAAATATCGACCCAGGAAGTTGGAGAGGGCCCTAGTCAATTCACTTTCTTTTATCCTAAAACGGTGTTCAACATAAGTATTGAAGCCGTGAAGGAAACCTTTATACCTGGTCCATACGCTCAATTTTCAGAAAAGTATATTGGAGTTTCTGCGAGTGACAAAAAATCTGTGAATTGGCGTCTTTCTGGTGTATCTATGTCCTTGTCGCAGGAGCCTGACTACACGCGATTGTTTTCAGTTGAGGGTACGCAAAACGAGGTTGCCAAAGTTTTTAACCTGATGCACGAGAGTAAGCTCTATCCCACCTCTGAAGTTTGGATGCCGGACATGGTACGTACGAAGTTTGTGTTACCGCAGGTTTTTTCCAAACCGATCTATCCCGATTTGGGTGTAGACCCCTTTATTGCTACGGAAAAAAACACCTACTATTCACGGGTTCCTGTTGATTCCGGTTTTGTTCGAGTGCCGGTGCAGCGAAATGTGGTGGTTGAAACAAATATGGAGGATCGGGCAAAGGCTGCAGCCGATTTTCTCTTTTCCATACGAAAGCGACGTTTCGATTTAATCTCTGGTGAATCCGACCACCAATTGGATGGTAAAGCCATAGAAGTTTGTTTGGCGGAGCTTAATAGGGTTGAGGCGGATTACCTATCGTTATTTATAGGTAAGAATTTTGTCGACACGCTAGTAAGCCATTTCAGCTACGTGCCAACTGTGGCGCCTAACCAAAATGCTATTCTTTTCCGCTTTTCTGAGCAGCAAGGTGTTTTGGCAAACGACAACCTCTCAGGTCGGCCAATAATGCTTGAGGTGGCGTCCGACACTACGCTCAGTGCATACAAAAATATGATTGTGAAGCCAACTGTTAATAGTAAGGAAACCATTCAGTTTCCATACATTCTACCAGAGGTTGCACATGTTGAAATGTACGATGGGAAGGCTGAACTCATAAATAATCGAGTTCAGGTAGCTCAGCTGGGCCAGATACAATTTTTCCCAGTTAGCCTGTGGAAGTGATTTTCCTTGCCCAATAATTAAAAGCAAAAGAGGCTTACCATGTTTAAGGGTAAGCCTCTTTTTGTTGTATTGCTTATACTATTTTAACCCCGGTAAGGTGGGATAAATCTTCATGAAATCTTGAAAGTTCTCCTTTTTATAGTAATCCTCACCAAAGTAAATAAGAATTGGTGCAATTTGTTCCGGTGTCCGGTAACCCGGTACGGCAGTAAGAAGCTGGTCCTGCTCATTGAGATATGCCGATGAGGGATAGGATAGCTGTCCCTGTAGAAGTGCAATAGCAAATTCGTGTGGTGAACGGCTTCCGGTGTTCTTGTTTTCGAATGTCTTCCCCTCAAAAACAACCGGATCCTTGCCTTCAGCATTAAACTTAACAGCATAAAAATGCTTGTTGATATAGTTCGCCACGGACGAATCGGTAAAGGTGTTTTGATCCATCATTTTGCAGTAATGGCACCAATCCGTATAAACGTCGATAAAGATCTTCTTGGGTGCAGTTTTGTTTAGCTCAAGGGCATCTTGTATGGTATGCCACTTTATCAGCGATGGCTCTTGACCCCATGTTTTTGACGTCCCAATAGTTGCAACGATGAATCCAAGTAGAAAGATTTTTTTTATCATGTTGAAAGGCTTGAAAAGTTATTCTGTCAAAACGTTTTAACTGAGTTTAATGTTTCGTCTGAATTTGTAAGACATGCAAATATAAGGTAATTTAACACTTCCGTCGAACCTCTGTTTAAAAATGATTTTCTACCTTTAGGCAAATTCAAATACCAATTATTATGTCTAAAGAAATACTATCACTTCAACCAGAGCGGGTTTGGAAAAATTTCTACGCCCTGACACAGATTCCACGTCCTTCAAAGAGCGAAGAAAAGATAGAAGCATTTATGGCCAAGTTTGGTCGCGACCTAGGGCTGGAAACTATCGTTGATGAAGTTGGGAATGTAATTGTTCGCAAACCTGCTACAGAGGGAATGGAAAAATGTCAGGGGGTTGTTCTGCAAGGCCACCTCGACATGGTTCCTCAGAAAAATAGCGATACCAAGCACGACTTTGAAAAGGACCCCATTGATGCATATGTTGACGGGGATTGGGTTAAGGCCCGTGGCACCACTCTTGGCGCCGATAATGGTATGGGAGTTGCTGCCATAATGGCAATTCTTGAATCCAAAGATATTCCTCATGGACCCATCGAAGCTTTATTTACAAGTGATGAGGAGACTGGAATGACTGGCGCATTTGGTCTTAAGCCCGGTTTCTTAAAGGGCGATATCCTTTTGAATCTCGATTCGGAAGACGAAGGTGAACTTTATGTAGGTTGTGCTGGTGGCGTAAATGGAAACTTTACCTTTAAGTTTAAGGATGAGGCAGTTCCAACTGGACATGTTGCCTATAAGTTAACGGTTAAAGGGTTAAAGGGTGGTCACTCTGGTTTAGAAATCATTCTTGGTAGAGGAAATTCGAATAAGTTAATGTTCCGTTTCTTCCGTCATGCAACCAAGGAGCATGGTCTTAGAATTGCCTCAGTTGATGGCGGTAGCCTTCGTAATGCCATTCCACGAGAATCGTTTGCCGTGGTTACCGTTCCTGCGGCTCAGGCTGATAAGTTTGAGGCTTGTGTTGTTAAAATGAAGGGAGTTTATCAAAAAGAACTTTCATTGGTTGAGCCAGATCTCTCCTTTACAGTACACAAAGCAGAAATGCCTAAGACCGTAATTGAGCATTCGGCAGCGAATAGAATAATTAACGCAATTTATGGTTGCCCCAACGGAGTAATCCGTATGAGCGATGCCATGTCAGGCCTTGTTGAAACTAGCACAAATCTTGCTCGAGTATTATCCTCAGAGGGCAAGCTAATAGTTCAGTGCTTACTTCGGAGTTCGGTGGATTCTGCAAAAGATGACCTTACCGAAATGATTGCAAGCGTTTTTGAACTGGCTGGTGCCGAAGTCTCTTTCGACGGAGGATATCCGGGATGGAAGCCAGATATGAATTCGTTAATTCTCAACCACATGGGTAAGGTTTACAATAAACTTTACTCTAAGGTTCCTGAGATAAAGGCTATACATGCTGGTCTGGAGTGTGGGTTGCTGGGCGGTGTTTACCCAAATTGGGATATGATCTCATTTGGTCCAACTATTCGATTCCCTCACTCTCCCGACGAGAAGATTAATGTTCCTTCCGTAGCCAAGTTTTGGAACTTCCTAGTTGAAACGTTAAAGAGCATACCTACAAAATAGCTAGATTTTCCACTTAGTTTTCAATATTGAGGAGAAATGGGACTACCATTTCTCCTCATTTTTTTGATCTCTATGAACTTTTATTTTAATTTTTATTTCCAGCATAATTTTGATATCCAGCCAAATAGATAACAAGTAATAATATTATCAGAAAATTAGTTGGAGGAACATTTGGAGTGTATAGGTTTAAATGATACTTTTGCACCCGCTTTGAACAGGAAGCACCAACACGATAGAGGGGAAAGCAGGAGCGGGGAGGTTTGGTGAATTCAAAAAAAAGTATTATCTTTGCAGCCCGCCAATGGGTAACCAGAGGCAGGAATTTGGCAGAAAGCAGCACGTTAGCAATGGCTAACGGAAAGCATATTTATCACACGATCTTTGACCGGCTGTAGCGAGTTGACCCCTTCGGGGGAAGACTAAATAACAAGCAAGACGAAAGGAATAGCACAACAACAAGCAGGAAAAGAAAGCGCAAGCCGCGCGGGAGCGCGGCGACCGGAAGCTGGGAATACTA